>JAZDEE010000026.1:0-10272 GCA_043809065.1 Candidatus Omnitrophota bacterium
TTTCATGGCTTGAGATAAACAATCTCCCCTTTGTACGTAATTATCTTTACGTAATTTTATTAAATGGAAGTATATAGTTAGGAACTATTGTAACATAAAAAAAATTTAAGTCAAGAACATTTCCGAGGTTTGTCAAGCCAAAATAGAAATGTCATAGGTCCGACCGAAAGAATTCTTGACCTCCAATTTTGTTTATGATACAGTATGACTTTAAAAAACAATAGCCGCTGCTTTTCCTGGATAGGGAAATACGCCCGGCAAGATTAAAAGTTCCGGCAACAAAGTACTTATTCCCTAAAAAAGTTCTTGCCAAAGGGTTGTTGCTTTGTTAAAATAATCCCCATTCATTGCAGTTATGGGGGTTTTCCCTCGATAATCACTTTGTGGATAAGATGTGGATAAATAGAGATAGTTAAGATGGAAATGTCTGTTACTGAACTCTGGAATAAAATCTTAGAAAACACCAAAGAAACTTTGGGTGAAGATAATTGTGAAACATGGTTTCGCTCTGTCCGCCCCAAAGACATTACCGCGCATTCACTACGGTTGGAAGTGCCCAACAATTTTATCCAGGATTGGATTAGGAAACACTATTTGGATTTGCTCAAAGACATCCTGCAATCACTGACTCCGCATCTGGTTGATGTAGAATTGATTGTAACCTCGGAGCCGCCCGAACCCGAACAAGAAACGGTCGTAGAAAAACCAAAAGGCCGTCGTTGGTTCTTTCGGCCGGCGGCTAAGCCTCCGGCCGTGGAAAACCGTGAGTTATTAGGTCTAAATACGCGTTTGACTTTTGATAATTTCGTGGTCGGTCCAGGCAATCGTTTTGCTCATGCCGCGGCCTTAGCCGTCGCGGAATCACCGGCGCGTTCATATAATCCTTTATTCATTTATGGCGGCGTCGGATTAGGCAAAACTCACTTAATGCAGGCTATTGGAGCGCATAGTCTCAAAATAAATCCAAATGTAAAAATAACGTATATTTCCAGCGAAAAATTTACCAATGAACTGATTAATGCTATCCAGTACCGCACTACTACCAAGTTTCGGGAAAAATACCGTCATGTAGACATCCTGTTGATCGACGACATCCATTTTATCGCCGGGAAAGAAGCCACGCAGGAGGAATTTTTTCATACTTTTAACACGCTTTACGACGCGCATAAACAAATAGTGCTTTCCAGTGACCGTCCACCCAAAGAAATTTCTTCGTTGGAAGAAAGACTGGTATCTCGTTTTGAATGGGGGCTGATCACAGATGTTCAGCCGCCGGATTTGGAAACACGCATTGCCATTTTAAAAAAGAAAATAGAAGTCAATAATATCGGTGTTGCCGACGACGTTGTTTTTTTTATCGCCGATAAAGTTAAATATAATATCCGCGAACTGGAAGGGGCCTTAAACCGTGTCGCCGCCTATTCTTCTTTGGGTAATCAAAAAATTACTATTGATTTTGCCCATTCAGTACTTAAGGATATGCTTTCGGAAGATAAGAAGATATCTATCGAAGATATTCAAAAAAGGGTGGTCGCTTATTTTAATCTGCGTATTTTAGATATGAAGGCGAAAAAAAGGAGCCAGGCCATTGTCTATCCCCGGCAAATTGCTATGTTTCTCAGCCGTTCCTTAACCGATTTTTCGCTTCCGGAAATCGGGGAATATTTCGGCGGACGCGACCACACGACCGTACTGCATGCCTGTGAAAAAGTGCGTAAAGAAATACGGGAAAACCCTAAGGCCAAAGAACTCATTGACCATTTATCTGCCGAAATAAAGGCCGGTGGATAAATTGTGCATAAAAACAACAAATTATCAACAGGTTGTTATTGTCGCAACTGTTTATTTTTGATGTAGTTATGTAGTTATCCACATTTTCCTCAGACTTACTGTTAAAACGGCGGTTTATATATTTTATGTTAAATTCTATTAGGCTTGTGGATGGAGGGGATAAATGAAAATAAAAACAACAAAGGAACCATTATTAAAAACGGCCCAGATATTACAAAATGTTATATCTAATAAAACAACTCTGCCTGTACTGGCTAATTTTCTAATGGAAACGCAAAAGGACAAAATATATTTGGCAGCTACCGATTTAGATATGGGGATTTCTTTTAATTTGCCTGTGGAGATACTGGAAGAAGGCAGCATTACCATTCCCGCTAAAAAATTTTCCGACATCGTAAGGGACATTCCCGAAGGAGATATACAGATTACTATTAAAAAGAATAATTCTATTTCTATAGAGTCGCAGAGATGTTTTTTCAGATTGATGGGATTACCCAAAGAAGAATTCCCGAAATTGCCCCGGCTTTTAGATAGAGAACGGATTGTTTTAACTCAACATGTCTTAAAAAATATGCTTAGTTTAACCTCTTTCGCGGTTTCCTCCGACGAAACCAGATATACATTAACCGGAGTTCTTTTTGTAGTTAAAGACAATAAACTGCGCCTGGTGGCTACCGACGGCCGGCGTCTGGCGCTGATGGAAAAGGCATTAGACATACCCTGTGGTTTTTCCAAAGAAGCCATTGTGCCCCTAAAAGCGATTCAGGAATTAGCGCGCAACTTGAAAGATACAGGAGATGTAACGATTATATTTGGGAAAAATCAGATCTCTTTTCAATTCGAGGATATCACGATTATTTCCCGCCTGATCGAAGGGCAATTTCCCGATTACGAAAAGGTTATTCCTAAAGAAGAAAGCAAATATAAAATCAACATCAATAGAGAAAGGTTTCTCTGGGCGGTCAAGAGGGTTGCGCTGTTGACTTCGCCGAATTCCCAGTCCATCAAACTGGACCTTTTTAAAGATAAGTTGGTTTTTTCCAAAAATTGCGCGGAAACAGGAGAAGCCCGGGAAGAGCTCGACATTGAATATCAAGGCGCGGAGTTTTCTATTGGTTTTAATCCACAGTATCTCATTGATGTTTTGAAAAGTATTCCTCATCAGACAGTGGGTTTTGAATTAACCGTGCCGGAAAGCCCGGGTGTAATACGCACGGAAGATAATTATATTTATATAGTTTTGCCTATGCAGTTTTCTTGAATTTGCCCCCCTGTTTTGGGCAACCACATAAGAGCGGCAGTGTCCATGCGTAAAGGTAAACCCGAAGCCATTGGGAATCTGCTTCAAGGTATAGTAGAAAATATCAGTCAGGTTAAGAAAAACGATATTAACACGATAGCCGAGGAATGGAAAAACATTACCGGAAAGGAAATGTTTGCTCATACTAAGCCGGTAAGTTTCAAACAAGGTAATCTGTTAGTCAATGTGGACGAAAGCGCCTGGCTTTATCAGGTTTCTTTTATGAAACAGGATTTACTATCCGCGCTGGAAAAAAAACTGGGACTAAACAAGGTAAAAAATATTCACTTTCGTATAGGAAAGATATCCTAAACATGGAAAATAAAAGCCTCACGCAGAAAAGCGATTCTTTAGAGCCGGCCCACCAATATGATGCCACTAACATTCAGGTTTTGGAGGGAGTAGACGCTGTCCGGAAACGTCCGGCAATGTATATCGGGGATGTCTCCACGGCAGGATTACATCATCTGGTTTATGAAGTGGTGGATAACTCTATTGATGAGGCCATGGCCGGGTATTGTCAAAACATTCATGTGGCAGTGCATGCCGATAATTCCGTGAGCGTTACCGACGATGGCCGGGGAATTCCCGTGGATATACATAAGGCCCAGAAAAAACCCGCGGTGGAAGTAGTGTTGACTACGTTACATGCCGGCGGGAAATTCGATCATCGGGTTTATAAAGTTTCCGGAGGTTTGCATGGAGTAGGCGTCAGTGTGGTCAACGCGCTGTCCGAATGGCTGGAAGTAGAAGTAAAACGGGACGGTAAGCTTTACCATCAGCGCTATGAGCGGGGAAAAACAGCCACGCCGCTGACCGTGATAGGGAAAAGCGCCAGCTCCGGCACAAAAGTTACGTTTAAAGCCGACAAAGACATATTTGAAACAAAGATATGTTATAATTTCGAAACGCTTTCCCAGCGCCTGAGAGAATTGGCCTTTTTAAATAAAGGCATTGCCATTATTTTAGAGGATGAAAGGGAAGATAAACGCAGCGAATTTAGTTTTGCCGGCGGGATAATTTCTTTCGTGGAGTACTTAAATAAAAATAAGACCGTGCTGCATAAGAAGGTTTTATATTTTAATAAAGAAAAAGACGATGTCAAAGTAGAATTGGCTATGCAATATAACGATGGATACGCGGAGAGTATCTTTACGTATGCCAATAATATCCATACCGGGGAAGGCGGAACCCATTTGAGCGGGTTTAAATCGGCCATTACGCGGACCATTAACCAGTTTTGCAAGAATAAAAATTTATTAAAAGGAGATATTTCACTGTCGGGAGAGGATGTTCGCGAAGGATTGACCGCTATTATCAGCGTCAAATTATTTAACCCGCAGTTCGAAGGACAAACCAAGGCCAAATTAGGCAATTCCGAAATTGCCGGCATTGTCGAATCCGTAGTCAATGAATTATTAGGAGCATATCTGGAAGAAAATCCTTCCATAGGCAACGCTATTTCCGCTAAAGCGGTAGTAGCGGCGCAGGCCCGGGAAGCGGCGCGCAAGGCCCGTGAGCTTACCCGTCGTAAAGGCGCCCTGGAAACAGGCGGATTGCCGGGAAAGCTTGCGGATTGTTCGGAACGCGAAGCGGCGCTGTGCGAGCTTTATATTGTAGAAGGAGATTCGGCCGGCGGCTCCGCGCGGCAGGGGAGAGATCGCAGGTTTCAGGCGATTTTACCGATCAAAGGCAAGATCCTCAACGTGGAAAAGGCCCGGATAGATAAAGTATTGAGCAACGATGAAATCAGAACCATTATTACCGCCCTGGGCACAGGTGTCGGGCAGGAGGAGTTTGATCTGGCTAAACTGCGCTATCACAAAATTATCTTGATGGCTGATGCCGATGTGGACGGCAGTCATATCCGCACTTTATTATTGACCTTTTTTTATCGTCAGGTGCCCCGGTTGGTGGAAAAAGGGCATATCTATCTGGCCCAGCCGCCGTTGTATCGAATTAAGCGCGGAAAAAGGGAAGAGTACATTGATACCGAAGAAAGAATGAACGCGTTACTTTTGGAAATGGGCACCGAAGAGATGAGTTTGCAGCGAGTGAAAGATAAAAAGGTCTTTTCCGAAAAACAAATTACGAAGTTGTTACAATCGCTAATCGAGCTGGAAAACCTTTCACGCGCTATTGAACGGAAGGGAGTAGCGTTCGAGAAATATATCCGTTTACGAGATAGTAAGACCGATAAACTACCGCTTTTTAAGGCGCAAGTGGAGGGAAACGAGCGGTTTCTATATTCCGATCAAGAATTGGCTAAGTTAACTGCTCAAGCCGAACAAAAGGAAGAGAAGGTTTTAAACATCAGCGAGGATACTGCCGATGCGGAAAACCGGAAAACAAAACAACAAGCCGATATTATAGAGTTTTATGAGGCCGGCGAATTGGAACGCATTATTAAAGAAATAGAAAAACAGGATATAGATGTGTTATCATATTTTGAAAAACACGAAGAGCCGATTGCTTCCCGGGCAGAGAAGAAAACACCCGTATATAAAATTATCTGCGAGCAGGCGGAAACTCCGATATTTTCTTTACAGGAGTTGTTAAAATTTGTGAAAGAAACGGGCAAAAAAGGAATGACCATTCAGCGTTATAAAGGGCTGGGGGAAATGAATCCCGGACAATTATGGGAAACGACTATGGACCCGGCGCGGCGCACTATGTTGAAGGTTACTCTGGAGGATGCGGTAGCCGCGGATGAGATGTTTACTGTGTTGATGGGGGACGCGGTGCAGCCGCGTAGAGCATTTATTGAAGCGCACGCGCAAGAAGTAAAGAATTTAGATGTGTGATATAGAGAAAGTAACCAGAAACCAGAGTACAGTAACCAGCGAAAACCAAAAAATACATTAAAGAAACCAGATGCAGAAGACTATCACTATGAAAGGCTTAATTAATTTGCATCATCTGGTTACTGGTTACTGGGTTCCGGTTTCTCTCTAATAATAGAGGTCGTATGTATACTCAGGGCGAAAAAATAGTACCCGTTCATATTGAAGACGAGATGAAGAATTCTTATATCTCGTACGCAATGAGCGTTATTGTTGGTCGGGCCCTGCCGGATGTGCGCGATGGACTCAAGCCGGTACATCGGCGGATCCTTTACGCGATGAAGGAACTGGGGCTGGAGCATCACAAGCCGTATAAAAAGTGCGCCAGGATTACCGGCGAGGTGCTGGGCAAATATCATCCTCACGGCGATGTAGCGGTGTATGATGCTTTGGTGCGCATGGTGCAGGATTTTTCTTTGCGCTATCCCCTGGTGGACGGGCAGGGAAACTTTGGCAGTGTGGACGGTGATGTGGCCGCGGCGATGCGTTATACAGAGGCCCGCTTAAGCGCCATCACCGATTGGATGCTGCAGGATATTGATAAAGAGACCGTGGATTTTGTGCCCAATTTCGACGAGTCACTATCCGAGCCCGTGATTCTGCCGGCGGTTTTGCCCAATCTTTTAATCAATGGTTCCAGCGGCATCGCGGTAGGTATGGCTACCAATATTCCGCCGCATAATTTAGGTGAAGTGGTAGACGCGGTAAAAATGGTCATTGACCAGCCGGATTGCTCAATTCCCGATATAATGCGGATTATCAAAGGCCCGGATTTTCCCACCGGAGGATTGATTTGCGGACGGGAGGGCATCAAAGATGCCTATTTTACCGGACGCGGACATTTAAAGGTACGCGCGAAAGCCAACATTGAGCAGCAAAAAAACGGGAAAGAATCCATTATTGTCACCGAGATTCCTTATCAGGTGAATAAAACCACTTTATTGGAAAACATGGCCGATTTAGTGCAGAATAAAAAGATTGAAGGCATCAGCGACTTACGGGATGAATCGGACAAAGACGGCATGCGCATGGTTATCGAGCTGCGCCGGGGGACTATAGCTCAGGTAGTACTGAATCAGCTGTTCAAACACACCCAGATGGAAGAGACTTTCGGGGTGATTATGCTGGCTTTGGTTAAGAATCAGCCCCGCCTTCTTAATATAAAGCAGGTATTGCACTTTTATATAGAGCACCGCAAAGATATTATTATCCGGCGCACCAAATTTGAATTACGCAAGGCCGAAGAAAGGGCGCATATCTTAGAGGGGTTAAAAATAGCCATTGCTCATTTGGACGCGGTTATTAAAACTATCCGCGAATCGGACTCTCCACAGAGCGCCCGTGAAGCCCTGGTGCGGAAATTTTCTCTCAGCGAACGGCAGGCGCAGGCGATCTTAGAGATGCAGCTGCAGCGGTTAACCGCTCTTGAGCGCGATAAGATTGAAAAAGAGTATCTGGAATTACTGAAGAAAATTGAACTGCTCAAGGCGATATTAGCCAGCGAGAAAAAGGTATTGGGCATTATCAAGGATGAATTGGACGAAATAAAGAAAAAATTTGCTGATGAGAGAAGAACCCAGATTGTTGACCAGGCGGAAGATTTGGAAATAGAGGATTTAATCGCTGAGGAAGACGCGATTATCACGATCAGCCATTCCGGTTATATC
Organism: Candidatus Omnitrophota bacterium; assembly: GCA_043809065.1. GTDB lineage: Bacteria > Omnitrophota > Gorgyraeia > JAFGHF01 > JAZDEE01 > JAZDEE01. The sequence goes on from JAZDEE010000026.1 coordinate 7,602, forward strand.
AAGCGTCTGCCGGTAGGGACATATAAACGTCAGCGCCGCGGCGGAAAAGGCGTGACGGCTATGGAGACCAAGGAAGAAGATTTTGTGGAACATCTGTTTTTAGCTTCCACGCACGAATATATCCTTTTCTTTACTAATAAAGGTAAAGTATATTGGCTGAAGGTGCACGAAATTCCTCAGGCCGGACGGCTTTCCAAGGGCAAGGCCATCATTAATCTTTTGCAGATGGAAAGCGGGGAAAACATTTCCGCGCATGTGCCGGTTAAAGAATTTACTCCGGAAAAATTCCTGGTTTTGGTGACTAAACAGGGAACAATCAAAAAGACCGGGCTGGACGCTTTTAACAATCCGCGCAAGGCCGGTATTATTGCCATATCGTTAGAGAAAGACGACGAGATGATTGCCGCGAAGTTGACTGACGGCCGGCAGGAAATCCTTTTAGCCAGCCGGTTGGGCAAGGCCGTGCGGTTTAAAGAAGAAAACGTCCGGGATATGGGCCGGTCGGCAAAAGGGGTGCGCGCTATCCGGCTGGGCAAAAAAGATGAGGTAATCGGTATGGTGATTGTTTCTCCCGATTCCACAGTCTTGACTGTAACCGAAGACGGTTTTGGGAAAAGGACAACCTTTAAGGAATACCGCCTGCAGGCGCGCGGCGGCAAGGGCGTAATCAATATTAAAGTAACTCCGAAAAATGGCGCAGTGGTAGGCCTGAAGTCTGTGACGGATGAAGACGAGGTAATGTTTATTACACAACAAGGAATGGTAGTGCGTTGTTCGGTGAAAGACATCCGTCCGGTGGGCCGGAATTCCCAGGGAGTAAGGGTGATTCGGCTGGACGCGCAAGACAAGGTTGCTGCTTTGGCTCCGGTTATAAAGAAAGAAGAAGAAGAGGGGGAGGAAGCAGCCGCTGCTTAGGAGTTCAGATATAGTTAAGTAAGATATGCGACCCCATCGTCTAGTGGTTAGGACAAGGGCCTTTCGAGTCCTCGACGCGGGTTCGACTCCCGCTGGGGTCGCCATCGATTCAGACACTCTTATAACCGCATAGGTTCTGAGAGGTTGTTATATAAGTTAAGGGAAGTTGAATACTTCATAAAAGAGGTATTCGGCTTCCCTTTTTTATTTGTCATTTTTCCTGAACAGGCGGTGTCAAAACCGCCTGTTTTTGTCATTATCCGGCTCGCCTCGGGGCGAAGCCACGGGCTTGACCGGATAATCCAGGATTTTTTGTCGTCGTGGATTGCCCGGTCAACCCGGGCAATGACAACTAAAAATTGCAAAAAGCATACTTTTAACACAGTCTGGAAGAGTGAAAAGCATAATTCAATTCCTAAACTCAGCTTTCAGCACAGCATAATTCAAAATTTGAACTTTCTATTACATACGATACATAAATAGATATTGAAAGAGAAGGTTTAAAAATGAGAAAACTATATCCCTTTGGCTGGATTGACCGTGACCTCAAGGAACTCGGGTTTCTCCGCGAAATGTCCCCTACAGCCGCCAAACTCTACATCCTCTACGTCCTTGCCGGCGGCGCAAACGGTAGAAGCTGCTACGGCGCAAAGGCAATCAAGGAATCAACCGGCCTGGCTAATGCCACTATATACAAGGCCAGACAGGAGCTTAAAGACTTAAGCCTGATCACTACAGAAAAAGAAATGATCCCCGGCCATAAAAACAAAAAGCCCAAAATTTGGGTGGAACTGCAGGACTTGCCGGTTGACAAGCTGGAAATCAAACAACGCCGCGCCCACGCTCACAAAGAAATCACCCATAAGAAAATCAAAAAAAGAAGAGACGAATTCACCAAACAACCACGGCTTCTCTGTGAATACCCCTATATTCCCCCGGATTGGCTGAAACAAGGCCTAAAACAATTACGGAAGGGGTAACCTCCAATGTTTAATCTAAAACACTGGCTTAACCTCGCTGCTAATCCCCCGGAATACATCTGGATACAAGCCCATCTGATCAAAGAAACGCCCAAAGCTATCTTAATTGAATTTGATGGCAACGAAGTTTGGTTGCCTAAGGCTTGGATTATGCGAATGAAACGAAAACGACACAATGGCAGTATAAGTTTCAAACTGTCTCAGTATTACTGGGCGAACAAACATTGATAATTTCAAAATCGTTTTGTTGAGACTTTACGTTTAATGTGTTAAAATACAACGAAGAGACGAATGTAGTTTAGTAAAAATAGGTTAGAAAAAGTGAGAAAGGTAGGGGGCAATCGTTTTATCCTTGTTTGAAAAATAGAAGCAGGAAAAATAAATCGGATGCCTTTTGATTCATTTCGGGTTATTGAGCCGTATTCATTATGCCGCACCGAAAACGGCAATTTATTCTTATATGCTGTGGAAGCGCTAACTAACAATCCACGAACCTATCTGTGGATTGGATAGAAAGTGTAAAGATAATAACAAAAACATTTCAGCCAAGATGTGTAGTTGAGATTTCTTTATAAGGAGCAAGCAGATTACATGCCGGAAACAGATGCCAGGATAGTTATTGATAGGAAATTGCGGGAATCGGGTTGGACAGTAGAAGACCCTGGTAAAAATGTCCTGACCGAACAGCATTCGCAGGCTGGCCGCGCAGATTACCTTCTACTTGACCGCAATGGCCGGAATCTGGCAATTGTTGAAGCTAAAAACGATGATATTGA
>JAZDEE010000027.1:0-18780 GCA_043809065.1 Candidatus Omnitrophota bacterium
TGCTGCCTGAAGCTATATTTCGGCGTCTTTTGCTGATGCTGTTTAAGGTATGCGTCATCCGGACTCACTCCTATGCTTTTAAAGTCATCGGGATTCTGGGAAAACTTATAGATATCGCAATAAAATCCTGTTGGCCCTGAATAGGCCTTACGCACCAGATAATGGTAGAGTTCATAGATGTAATCATGTCCATTCATTAAGATAAATCCTTTAGCTATTTCCGCTGCAACCAGCTCGAATTTATCTTTGTCCATCGCTCTATAGACATCAAATCCTAACAGCCGTTCTCTAACTGTACTAGCATCCACAGAGCCCTTCTCGATAAGCTCTTCGGCCGCTCTTAAAGTTTCTCCCAGTTCTATCTGAATCCCGCGGATATCCTCAAAGCTAATTAGCCCGTCATTGACTAAACCGGTGAATACTGCTTTATATTCAGAGAATTCCTCAGGGATATTCGCTATAAGTTCATCTATGTTAGCGGCTGTAAACAATTTTTCTGCCAACTGATGATAAGTAGTATTCCGATGAATCGGGGTAGTATCTTTCTTATTTTGTTCGTTCTTGAAGTGATGTATTCCTAATAGACTCTTTAAGAAGCCCGGCTGCTTACAAGAAGAGCTGACTTTGTTTTCCTTGTTCACTTTGTCTTGCGCATCTTTATTTTCTTTGTCCGGCTTGTCCTTAGGCTCTCCATCTTTCGGTCCTTTAGAACCTCCACGAGGTCCATTTCCTCCCCCATTAACCGTTGTTACTACCTGGTGAATCCCCTTGATTCTTCTTTGGAAACCGGCAAAAATCCAGGCCAATAGCGCGACTGCCATCAATATACCTACTGAAACTAATTTGTCGGCTTCTTTCTGACTGCGGGATTTATCGTTGAGTCCGCTATCATATTTGATGGCTTGTTTTATTTCCCTGTCCAATTTATTTTCGGACCGGCCGGTTACTTTTTCAATAAGAAGTTTCACGTCTTCCAAAGTTGTTCTTACAAATTTCCCTATAAAATTATTCCATATTCTGCTGAACCCCTCTTTTATCCGCTCCAGGAACCGATAATACTGGTGATATGGAGTAATCGTCCCGTTATCTGACTTCCGAAGCGCCAGACCATTGTAATACTCACAATATACAGGAACATTTCTGCCGCTGGGTAACCATTCCGGATGCTCATAGAAGTATTTCTGAATTTGATCGGCCAACCCGGCATCGCCTACCTCATATACGCGCATCCTCCCCGGATCATTTTTATCAAATATGGGATAGAGTTTCTTATACGACTCTTTGTCTCTTCTTATATACATCTCATCTTTAAGCGTATAAGCGCCCGCGGGGAATCCTAATTTATTATATTCAAGCTGGACCTTTTTAGCGCCGTCTTTTCCTTCCAGCACAATATAAGCGGGCACACCATAAATATAGAAAGCCTCCTGAGTTACCGGCCTTCTTTGGCGATTGGTCTGCACTTTTTTGGCGCCTTTGGTAGAATTATGAGCGATATCATAAAGCATAATCGGCCTGCCTTCGGGCGTAATCGAAAATCTAAAGTCATGCGCCTTTTCCAGCCACTTTTTACTATTATATTTATCCGGGACATTGCCATTTTCCGGACTGTATTCGTATGTCCGGCCTTCCTCGGACAGCCCCATATGTATCGGGCCAACCTCTAATACTGCCTGCGAACTAAAACCATAAGCCAGAAAACTCACATACCGGGGCACGCCTTCCGGCCGGCCGGTAGTTTTATTAACCACAGGAAATCCGGACAGGATCACCCGCAATCTGCCTTCACCGTCTTTTACTTCTTGCTCGCCTTTCTCAACAGCTTCATACTTAAAGTACAACTTATCCTTATACTCCTGATAAATATCCCCCTGCACCTCGCCGAAGATGCCTTTGACTACGTCGTATTCGAACCGGCCGGGCTGGACTTTGTCCGCGTTCAGATAGGAGGCTTTGTAGAGGATTTCCCGGCCGTCTTCATCATAGACGGAGACCAAGGCGTTGGTGCCTAAGTCGTATTTCGCCCACGGGCTGTCCGGATGGAAGAAGCTGTAGGCATTCATCTGCGGGGTATTAGTTTCATCGTAATAATTGCTCATCTCGGTGCGGCCTAACCAGTCCATACTCTTGCGGATATAAATATGGTCGTCAAACGGCAGGCGGTAGTTGATCCGGCGCAAGGCAACGATATTGCGGGAATCTAATCTTTCCAACGCGGAGGTCTCCACCGGCTGAGCCGCAAAATTACCGGTCGTTAACAAATACGGATAGGTAGCTACTTTAGCCGCCGTTTCCATATATTCCAGGTAATCGGGATGATAGGGAACGGTATCTTCATATTGCATCGCCAGATAGGCGCGGTAGGTGAAGTTGTCTTTGATGTAATTTTCAATAATCTCTTTTTTCCGCGGATAATCCTTGCCGGCTAATTCAGCGATAACATTCTCCACATCCTGCTTCGTAAAGGATTCTGTAGACTGTGACAAGGTATATTTGCTCATCAGGTAAGCATTCAAATATTCCTTGCTTAAGTCGGAACGGTCAAAATCGCGAACCTCAATCAGGGCGGTCTGTTTCATCCAGTCCAAGACCAACAGTGTATTCGCGTCGAGGAAAAGGCCGTAAGCTACGGCTTGCGGCACAGGCATATCCAAGTCGTATTTTACGGAGGCATAAATACCGTAGACATCACGCAAGGCAATTTCCAGGAAGCCCTGGTTATGGGTAATTCTAACTACCGGCATATCTTCGGAAGGAATAAAGCCTTCGATTAAGGATTTTACCTCCGCGCCCTGTGGTGAACGCGCGTTTCTTACGAAGAAGCGCATATGCTCCAGTTCCAAGCCGTAATGTTTCTTAATCAACAGCTTAGCTTTCGCGGGAAGGCTTTCAAAAGTAACCTCGTTAGTGCCACCGATGGTTTTGGAAACGCCATTTTCTTCATGGAGGACGTCTTTTTGCCCTGCTATATAGCCATTCTTATAGTCGAGGATACTTTCGATCGCGCCTCTGGTCTCGGTGATTTTTCTGCTGTCAGAGTATTTTTCCCGGCGTCTTTCCAATAGTGTGTCCTTGCGATAGTTATCCACCCGGGTATCCAGCACTCCGTCTTTCCATTGGTAATCACCGTATTTCTGATGCAGCAGCCACTCACTGCCCAGGGCAGTTTCGACCAGCTTATATACCTGGGTTTCGTTCTCGATGCCGCCCTGGCCGTAGGTATAACCAATGCGGCGCTTCTCGCCGTCAGCCAATGTCCTTAACGCCTGCCAGGGTTTGCCCCAGCGGGAATTCCATTTTTGCTCGGTATATTCAACCCGGCCATTTTTATCCAGCCAGGTTTCGCTGGTATAGTAAGACTTCTGTTCCGGCAGATAGCGCACTGTATCTTTAACCGCCAGAAGTCTCCCGCTAAGCCTGTCCTTAGTCAAAACGCCGGCCAATGTCCCCTGGCGGGTATAATAGTTTTCCTTAGCCAGATATTCCCCGCTCTGCCCCAGCGTCAGGCCAAGCTGATTATTGCGGTAGAATTGTTTTTCTCCATCGTGAGTGCGGTCAAAGGATAAGCCTAAACTGCCGTCGGAAGAAATAGTCTCGGAATAAGCCGTGCCCCGCGGATACCAGCCGGACAGCGCCTCACTATGAGCCGTGGAATTCTTGACAATACCCCGCGGTGTATAGTTATAGTTGACCGAGAGGGTATCCTCTATTCCCGGGACGATCTCGACATTTTCTTCTTTTTCCTCTCTGGTAAATCCGCCCTGCGGGTCTATGAAACGGATAATCTTTCTGTTGTCGGAGAAGATTGTTTCTTCGGAGACTTCCAATCTGGATTGTCCGGTCAAGCCGGACAATGACATAGAGGGGCCGGAGAAGGCTGCCGGGAGAGACCGGCTTTCGCTCACCGGATTGCCTTCGGAATCAAAATTCTCCCGGTAAAGCTCGCGCAGGTCATCACCGTAAATAATCTGATGGCGTCTGGTCTCCTGCACGCCGCGGCCCATATCAATCCTGGTTAACGTGCCTTCAACTTCTTTTCCGGTAGGAATGTTTATCCACATCTTACCCGAAGTTCTGTCGGCATTTTCATAAGCAAGTTCAATAAGCTGGCGTGCCGGATCTATGGATATTCTCTTGCCGCGGGAAACCCAGTGGTTTTGTTTCTCATCGCCGCTAATCCGGCCGTCCATATTCACGTCTACATAAGTGCCGCTGCCGTTTTCCGTGCCAAAGGCGTCAAACTGAACAAGAGTCATCCAGAGGATATCCCCGGCATTTTCATCAGGCCGCACGCGGATACTTACTGAGTGCATCAGCCCGCTGTCGGCGTCCATTATATGGGTGTCACGCTTACCGTTGGCCCAGAGATAGTTCAGGTAGAGCTGTTTGCCGAGGAGGTCTTTCTTTTGCAGTTGAACCTTATACCCCCAGGCGCCTTTTTCACCATCAGGATAGAATGTCCAGGATTGAATGGTATTTAAATCATCATATTCGTTATCCACCAGGCAGGTTAGCCGGCGGCCGTTAATGAAGACTTCTATTTCTATGTCGTCGGGCAGCCCGGTATAGGCGTCCTGATAATAGGCGCGTTTTTCTCCGGTGCGCGGAGAGTATTCCACCTTGTGAATCCTGCCCTCTCCGGCGCTTAAGGTAAGGGTGTATTGCCGCTCGCCGATAAATGTTTTACCTCTATATACCAGCGAATGCGCCTCGGTCTCCACCTCGTTTTCGCCATAACTAATGTCTATCTGCCAAGTAATGTCTTTGCCCGCGATTGCCGGTTTAATCAGAATCCTGGCGGTTAAGCCGTTCCAGGAATTCTGGATCAGGTCTTTTTCCTGCCCGGTGTCGGATTTGGTATAGTGTTTCTTCAGGGTGGCCGGCAGTTCATTTCCGGCGGCGTCATAAACTTTAAGCGGCCGGCCTTGCGCGTCCAGATAACTTTTGGTAGTTTCGATCTCCCTGCCGGAGGCATTTACCGAACGCGAGGCGGATTCAATGCCAAGAGAGTTAAAGCGGACATCAACGGTCTGGATTCCCGCTTTCGCGGGAATGACAGAAGGAGCGCCAGAAATAACACTATTGGTATTAGGCATCTCAAACCGCACCGGTTTACCATTGGCTAAACTGATATATGTATTCATTGTCATACCCAAAGACGGTTTTTCATAAGCTGTGCGCAATACTCTGAACGTCCCGTAATGAGTAACAATGTCCGTGATCTCTTGAGGACGGGAAGAGTGAATAAATGCCCCCTCGCCCTGAACAGCATTGTTCCAGCTCCATTTTTCAGCCAGGGTAGCAATACCGCGCGCCTGCCAGTAGCGGATGTCTTTGGTTAAGCCGCTTTCATTGGTATAGTCGTATATGGTTACCGTATCCGCGGAGATTTTTCCGCCCGCGCAGCGCACGTCTTTGCCTTCATAGACGCGCCAGAGCCGGCCTTTCTCCCGGTAAGTGTAGATGATACTGCGGCCTTCAATCAATAAGTCCTGTTGAATATCCGCGCCGCCCTGCCGGTTAAAGCCAAGTATCCGCGACCGGCTTACCTCAAGACCGGTAAATATATCCTGCTCATTGGCAAACTCAGCCTGGCCAAACCCGGCCCATAACAAATTGGTATAGCTATAAGTAACCCGCCGGAAGATGGTCCGCTGAGTATCGCGCGCCTCCTGCCAGTCGGCATTGCCGCAGGTATCCACCTGCCGCTCAATCTCCAGGCCGTTGACTAAGTCGCGGGTCTGCTTGCGCATACGCAGGCCGCCGGCAGACTGGGTAAATCCGTTCCGCGCGTCAAATGTGGTTACTTCTAGCGGCTCGCCGGCATAATCATATTTAGTTACCCGGGCAGAAATATTCAGGAATTCCAGCCAGGCCGAATCGTAGTTATTGTAATCAATATAAGCAGAGCCGTCGGCAGCATCCCCCCGCAGATTGGCCCCGGCAAAATTGATGCTGCGGATAATCTCATTAGTGGTGGCGCCTAACGGATTATAATAAGTTATCTTCTGGGTAATCGTCTGCGCATCTCTGTTTACATCCAACGTTTCAAACTCGCTGTGCTTTCTTTCTACTCCGGAGCGTGTGCGCAGATAACTTACCGCCGAAGTCGGCACATACACCGGCATTGTCCTGGTATAATAGATCACCTCGCCCGGCGCGTAGGTATACTCGGTGCGCAGGGTGTTGCCGGTGCGCTCATCTACCCGCTCGGACTCTAACAGATACCCCTTGCTGTAAGGCAGGGCATCGTAAGTTTCCCGCACAGAGTAGTATTTCTCACCATTAGGCAAGTAGAATGTCTTGTTTACTGTGACGGTATTCCGCGCTTCGGACATCCCCTCCCGAACGGAAACCGCGGCTACCCGGGTGGAATGTTTGATTAACTCGGCCTCATGGCTGAATCCATTTTCCAGCGCGTTCAGCGACGCCCCCTCGCCGATAAAGGTAATGCCGTAAAGCGCCGCGCTTACCGGATTGATATGCCGTGTCTTAAAGTCATAGCCGTCATAGATAAACACGGTAACCGTGCCGCCGGATACGCGGTACTCAAAATCAATCCTGGTAAAGCCAAAGTTTAAATTGCGGCCAATCTTGCGTTCAATCTCGGCGCGGGCGTCATAGACGCGGGCAATCATCTCCAGCACGGCCTCGGCATCCTCATACACACCTTCTTTAATCAGATAGGCCTTGCCAAAAATGAACTTGCCTAACTCGATGAAGTTCTCCCGGCCCAGGCGGTTACTGTTCTCGGGATTAAGACTAAACTTATTTCCTAAATGCAGGTTAAACTTGTAGAAGTAATCCAGGGCCTGCACATAACGAGGATTGCCGGCTATCAGCTCCACCAGCTCCGCCGCGTCCGGAATACTCCGCGTATAATCCACCGCGTCAAACTCGGCGATAAAGTCGCCGCCCACTCCGGTAACAATCATAAATAAGGTCGCCGCCAGCTCGGAATCCTCAAGGTTTAAGGTAAAGTCGGATTTCAGCGAATGCAGGCCGTAAATCCGGTTGAAATCGCCCAGATTCACGCCGCTGGTTTTCAGCTCGGACAAGAGATAGTCCATATATTTGGCTAAGGTGAACAAGGCCGTGCTGAATCTTTCCACATCCTTTTTGCTCACCGTCCCGCTCTCTTCATAGAATTGGGAATTCAATACTATCCGCCCGGGTAAAGTATCTTCCTTTAACTCAAAGGACGCGTCCTGGGCATCGGTGCGGCCTTTGGTCCATTCAATAAAGTTCCGGCGGTCAATTTTTCCATTACCCAGTCCCTGAACCAGGGTATAGACATAAGGCAGGAGTCTCAGCGTCTCTTCTATCTTTTCTTCGCTTTTTAATTTGCCGTCTTTATTGAACATTACCAGGGCAAACAGCTTCAAATCCCGCGGAGTCAGCGCGGAAACATCCAGCTCTTTATCATAAGCGTAAAGCTCGCGGAAAATCCTGGCGTAATCTACAGCGCCGGTGGAATATTCCCTGAGTTTATCAATGAAGCCAAATACCGCCTCAAAGAAACGTATCGTTTCGCTGAAGTTTTCGCGGATATTCCCTTCTTCATCGTGGATCAGGCCGTAGCCTTCTTTTGTTTTCGCGTCGTAATATAACAGGATATATAAATCATCGGCATCCAGCCCGTCTTCCAGGTTTAAAGTGACCGTGCGTTCGAATTCGGTTCCTTTGTTCAGGACACAGGTAAACAGGCTGATTATCCGGTTGACTTTTTCTCTGTCTCCGTGGAAGTCTTTGCAGGCGGTGTTAAAGTCAGCCACTGCCTCATACACGCGCATAGTCATCAGATAATCGGCTATCTCACCGCCCCTGCCGTCTTTATTGTTGTCGCGCAATTTGCCTTCTTCGTCGTGCAGAAGGCCGTAGCCTTTGTGCGTCCTGGCGTCATAGTAAGCTAAGATATACAAATCATCGGCGCCTAATCCATCCTCTAAATTCAGGGTAATGGTTCTTGCATACTCCGTGCCGTCATTGAGCGTTAAGCTGAATATACCCAAAACATCATTAACCTTTTTCTTGTTACCGGTATAAGTATCGTAAGCAGTATAGAAGTTGGACGCCACCTCCAGCAGTTTCATTGTTTCATTGTAATCTGCTATCTCGCCGCCGACACCGTTCTTATTGCTGTCGCGCAATTTGCCTTCTTCGTCGTGCAAAAGGCCGTAGCCTTTGTGCGTCCTGGCGTCATAGTAAGCCAAGACATACAAATCATCGGCATCCAGGCCGCTCTCTAAATCCAGGGCAGCGGTTCTCTGGTTTTCTTTGCCTTCATTCAATACCACGGTAAAGCCGTTCAGCGCTTTATTGACTTTTTGTTTATCGCCGCTGTAGGCCCTGTAGGCAGCGTCAAAGTTATAAGCGGCTTCGTAAACCTGCATAGTGACGGCGTAGTCTTCTATCTCCCCGCCTTTACCGTTTTTATTGTTGTCTCTTAATTGGCCGTCTTCGCCGTGCAGGATGCCGTAGCCTTCTTCGGTATTATGGTTGTAATACCCGAGGATATAAATATCCTCTGTCTGCACACCGTTGGAAAGGTCCAGATATTTGCCGGCCTCTTTGGGATGTTTGAATACCTTGAGGACATCATTAACCTTGGCCTTGTCTCCGGTGTAAGTATCATAAGCGGCAGAGAAATTACGCGCGGCAGTATAGAAATCCACAAAATCCCGCGCCGCTTGTTCAGGCGTTAATTTATTTCCGTTGTAATCCTCCTGGTATTTCCATCCGGTTTCCTGATTGAAGCCGTTGACAATGCTGGCCAATACCTCGAAGCGGGACTGCTTCTCTTCTTCGGTTGTGCCTAAACTATACGGGTCGCTTTGCGGGAAAATCAGTTTTACCTGTTCGGTTTTCCATTGCGCCTCTCCGGAAACCCTGGCGGTTAATGTAAAGGCAATCGTCTCCAGCAATTCGCGGGCAGCATGGTTCTCGGACTTGGTAATTTCACCTATTAACACCGCCATATATTTGATGGTATCCACGAATTTCTGTTCATCATACGTATGCACATAATCAGCAGCGCCGTCGCCGTCCCAGTCATACTGCCTCTGGGCGTAGATAATATTGATTAGATCCATAATCTCGCCGGCATCCGCGCCGTCGGACAAATCAATGTTAAAGGCCCCTTCCACCAGGCGCTTTTCTTCCGGAGTCATCGCCTCCAGAATCACTCTCAGCCTCTGCACCTTGACTAAGGTCTCGACATATCTTTGGGCGGCCTCTTGCGGGCTCATCTTTTTGCCTTCCGCGTCCACATCGTACTCATATTTAAACTGGGCGTTTCTACCGCCGACAGTGTTATAGATAAAGATATCATAAGCGCGGTCCACGCCTAATTTCGGCTGGCTATTATTTTGCACATACTTCAGCTTCCATATCTCCACAATCATGTCGCGGGCAAGCTGAACATCATCGCTGTTTTCCGCCAGCTTGGCATTGAGCGCCTCGGCATAGAGATACGATTCTTTCAGGTCGGCAAGAGTAAACTCTTTTTCAAACGGTTTCAGTTCATAATCATTGATACCGGCATTGGGGTCCGCGTAATAATAGTAGGTCTGATCCACAATCATCCGCGCCGCGTCGGCAATCACCTGGCGCGCATACACGGAAAGTTTATCGCCGCGGTAAGCAGTGCCGGCTAAGTTATTCACCCGGCGGATAATGTCATAAAGCCCTTCCTCTTTGCTTCCCACGATATCCATCTGCACGGTCATTACCTTAACCCACTTGGCAAAATCCAATTGTTTATCCCTGGGAATGGTCTTCTGGACAATCTGAGCATCCCGCTCATAGTTATCCGCGTACCAGTACCACTGTTTAAAGATCATAAAGGCGTAGTCTTCAATAACCTGCCGGAAATAAGAAGACTTGGTCACCGGGTATTCTGTTTCTAAGGAAATAACCCCGGGCATCGCCTCGCTATTCCCGCAATAAACCACCCCGTTTAATCCCCACTGCTGTTTGATTTTTTCCATTATCGGGCTGTCTTTTACCTGGCCGGCTACGTCAATAAGCTTATCTACATCCTGGATGCTGGTCAGTATCAACGGAATGGTATCCACCTCGGTCTCCATAGCCAGGTTTATGCCCACACCATGCTCGCGCACACCGGGGATAAGTATCTGCTCTTCAAAATAGGCGGGAAGCTGCATGGCTAAATAGATATTTTCGTCTCTATTGAAACCATAGAGCTTTTCAAATTTAGGCATCGTCTTCTGGGCAAGCTCTCCGCGGCGGCGGCTAATCTCAAGGGTTTGCTGCAGATTATATTTCAGTTCCGCTTCTTTGCGCCGGGCAATAAGCCTGTCCACGTCTATCCAGACACTCTCGCCCTTCTTGCGGTAGTCAGTCTTAATCTGGAGCATCTGAATCTGCACAAACCCACGCACTGCGGCGTTGTTCAGGTCCAAGGTGGTACTGCGGCCTCGGGAATAATAGAGGGCCAGCCCTTCACTTGTGCCGCCCTGGGATTGCGGCTTAATCAAGGTGTTCAGGTTAGTCAAATCGTTTTCCACATCCTCAATCTTCAGCTCGCGGGGCAGCTCTTTCACTGTCCACTCGCCGCTCAACAGGTCATACATCGCGGCGGTATATTTAGCCGGCCTGCCGGGATAAAGCACTACCTGTTCCCAACTGACAATCTCCTGCTTTTGTTTTTCTTCAGCCAGGTAGACATATCCTATCGCCGGATTAAAATTGTACATCTTGTTCCAACTGTTGTTGACCAGGCGGACGGCATTAGAAAGGAAGGTATCCACCCCGCGTCTTTCCCAATCGGCATTTTTCCATTCCTCATGGCGCGTGCCCGTTCCGTCGTAATAAACTACCAAATACTGTTTCTTGCGCCCCGGATTCTTTGAGTCCATAACCTTTGTTTGTTCCTGATAAAGTATCTGGAGATGTTTTTTGTTGCTTCTGTCGAAAGAAAGACCAGGAGAGGCGAAGTGGAAAACAGCGATATCATTCCAGCAATTCTCCCAAATCCATCCGGCATTGGTAAAGTCGCTCACCCAATAGCCGGCCCGTTTTTCCGGAGTATCGGCTAAATCCCTATATTTATAATGGGGAATACCTTGTTCATCAATATCATTTACTCCCTGAACCGTATCAAAGAGGAATTTGCGATAGGCGCCGGCCGCGTCGGTATCCGCGGAAGGATCAGACACGTAAGTAACACCCGCTAAGGCGGGCAGATATCTCTGCGCCTCATAGTCGCTGTCCATTTTCTTATCTAAGGCGTCCGCGTCCGGCAAAGCGGCAAAGAACTTATCCTCGTTATAATCTTTCGCCGCCACAATGCTGAACAGAATCGGCACATACACGTCCTTACATTCCGGGTCGCCCAGCCCGACTAAGTCCGGCGCGAACGGCGGGGCATTGCGCGGATCCTGACCGAATAAGTTACGGAAGGCCTGCAAGGAGGCATAGTCACGTAACAGCCGGTTGTTCAACGGGATGATCTTCTTTAAATGCGCCAAGTAGGCGTCCACTTTCTGGTAATCCGTGCCGGTATAATTCTTATCAATGTTGTAGGCCACTACGCCGTAGATGAAGTCTGTGGCCTTGCCTCCTTGCGGAACCGTGGGCTGGTTAAACCAGAAACGGTTGGAATCCGGGTCAACAATCAGCCGGTCGCCAATGGTCTTAACGTCGGCAAAATCTTTCAGCGCGGGGAAACGGTCATTTTTCAACAGCTGTCTGGCCTGATTCAATTGCGTCGTTAAATTATTGCTCAAGTCGACCAATTTATGGCCGGTAATCTGCTGTTCCAGCTTGACGTTATCCTCGTGAGTAATACCGAACAACACCGCGCATAATTCGTGTTTGGCCGTCTTTACTAACGCGGCAGGATTGGCCTTAAACGCGGGAAGATTCAGATAGATTATTCTGTTATCGCCGTTATCCATAGACGCGCCGACATAAGAAAAGCCTTGAGGTAATTCCTTAAACTGGATTCTCGACCAGAAATTCATCCCCTCAAACTCAGCCAGATTATATTCCTGTTTGACTTCAGTGACAGCCTGCTTGACGGCCTTGACTAAGACTTGATTTCCTTTGTTTAAATCTATCGGCTGAATCTTTCCCTGGGCAGTGTGTAAGGATTGCGTCATCTGCTCTCTGCGGACACCCGGACGGGAGAACGTATTTTGCCGCCGGGCGCTTCCTTTCACGGTATTCCAGTTCAGTTCCCAGGGTTTATTTTTATAGGTCGAGGCAGATATAGTATCGAAGTATTCATAGATATTATGTCCTTTGGCGGACAAGAGGGCATTGGCCCTGGTCCAACGATAGATACAATCCAGGGTATCCCAATCCAGGGAAACCGGTTCCGGGCTAATTAACCCGGCAAAATAATTTTTCACAGCAATGAATTGGGAGATACTCTCCTGAGCCTGCGGATGCGCGGACAGCCAGGCAATCCAGAGGGCTTTTTCTTTTGCGGAGTCAGCGCTAACAGCATTCCGCGCGTTAATGCTTTTATTGATATTAGCAGCATCAAACGGCAGGTTCTGGCGGGCAAATTCTACCGCCAGGTAGAATCGTTCATTTTCGTTTGTAGAGACGCAAAATTTTGCGTCTCTACAGAAATATACCGCGGCAAATCTTTCCAAGGCAATCGTGCCGTTACTCCAGCCTGCTGTGTCTAATAATTTTTCGCGAATTAAGCGCTGGAGGACATCAATATAGGCGCGTACCGACGGAGGAGCGCGGGAGCTAAAATCGCGCGGCACATCCTGACTATTTAAAAGGCGTGCCAGATAACCAAGCATCCGCGCGGAATCAAATCCCGCGTTTTCCCATTTGCCCGTCTCCACTGTCCAGTCAAACACAAACTGCCAGCTGGCGGTTTGGGTCATATCCAGGGCCTCGCCGGGGATAAGCGGATGATCGCCTTCGGTCGTCTTTCTCCGCACACTATCGGCGCCGGCCAGGAATATATTGATCTTGGCTAAAGAAAGTTTATCCCATCCTTTGGTCTGCTTCACTACACCCTGCAATGCCGAAAGCATCCCGGCGTCATTCCAATCCCGCCCGGACTTACCGGCGATATGCGCCACCGCGTCTTTAAAGTAGTTATACCGGAAAATCTCTTCCTTTATCTCGGACTTGGCCTTTTCCCAGTTCATGCCCTGCTGAACATCATCCTGAATCCGCAGATACCAGTAAACCACCTCCCAGAAATGCAGCGGCTGAGTCAGATTCAGCCGGCCGCCGCCTAAATAGGCGCTCAGCTCGGTATCTTTCTCTAAGAAGGCCATCACCTTCCGGAACCCGTTGCCGCTAATCTTATCCAGCTCATCACTCAAAATGTCTTCTAAATCCTCTTTATTCAGCGAATAATCCCGCAGTGTATTTAATCTGCGCTGAATCGCGGTGAGGACATCGTTATACCGCGAGCCGCTTAAACGGATATTGCCGCAGGGCGAGAAATCGGCCTGGTTGGAATCAACCCGCGTTCGGGCATTACGTGAGACGCCCGGCAGATTGATTTCAATCCCGCCGCGCACATCACCGTTCGTCAACATCTGCGCGCGCGTAGTTACGCGGTTAAACCAGAGATATTCTAACTGGGCCTTATTCAGCAGTCTGCCTTCGGAAGCCAAGCGGACACTGGCTTTAGCATCAGCGCTGTTAACCCCTCCTTCGAAATAGCTCGCTTCCCCGCCAGTTTCACCACCCAGAGTAACCTGGCTGTTGCCCATCTGTATCCGCTGCGTCAGCCGCAGAATATATTCTTTATCTTGATTATTCCAGGTCAACTCGCCCCGGAAGCTTTCTATCCCGCCGGCGCCTCTTCGTCTTACTACCAAAGTATATTCGCCAGAATCGGAGTCTTTCAGGTCTTTTTCAACTTCCACACCCACAGAATTTCGGCCTAATCTTCTTTCCACATTCGTGCCGATAACCAAAACCGGCTCTTCATCCTGAACCTGCGACTCCTCCCACTTGAGCAGCCCCTTAACCTGCCAAAGGCCGTACTGCTGGCTGTATCCTAAGTTAAGTTTCTGCCAGCTGCCGCTTTTATCGTCAGGGCGGCTGCTTTCCGTATCCACGCAATAGAGGTAACTCAGGTTAACTTCACTGCTGTTCCCGGACACATTAAACACCTTGCGGCCGTCCACCGCGAAGGTCAGGTATCCTTCGGAATCAAACTCCAGATAAGCGCCCAGAGCGCGTCCCTTCTGCATAAACAGGCGGTATTTATTCCCGTCTTCGCTTCTGGTCAGCGCCACCCCGCCTTTGTTTTCCGCGCCTTCGGCCTGCATGGTCAAGGCCTGATAAGAAGGCTCGTATTTCCCTAACGGCGTAACAAAGGAATAGGCCGTTCGTAATACCAATTCGGCAGCGCCGTTTTTACCTTCTAATGTTTTCAACGGAATGAGGTAAGACGTATCCAGCCGGAGGTTTTCTTCCCGTGCCTTCTCCAGCAATTCATCCATATTGTCTATCTCGGCATAAGCCGGCGGTAAATCAATGGACAGGGTCACCGCGGGATTGCCTTCCCGGCTCATCATTACGTTATGCAGAGTATCCTGATAAATCAGATACATTTTATTATCGTCAGAAACTACCACGCGCACCAACGTGCCGCTGGTGGTAATGAACCATTCATCCGCGCGGATATTTATCCTGCCGACGCCGGGGACTTGCTCCTGCCGCTTCTGGGAAAGCATATTGGAGAATTTATCCATCTCACTCATCAGGGCGTTCTGCTGTGTTTTAACCTCTTCTTTATTAGAAGAGAGTCTGTCGGTTAAGAACTGCATCACGTTCAGAATGATAAAGCTGATCGGTTCAATGGAAAAATGCCATTTGGTATCGTGTTTGTTATTCAGGGCCATTTTATACAAAGAGGCGCTGTCTTGCGCTTTTAAGTACTGTATCTCCAGTGCTGTTTCCCAAAGTTCCTGCTGGCAATATTTAACCGCGGCCGTAATTTTTTCCGCGTCTGTATCATTGGACTTCTGCAAATCAGTTAAAAATTCCAAATATACGGTATACCGGGCCATTTTTTCCACATTTTCAGTCAGCTGACGATAAGTATTCTCGTATTCCCGGTAGTTGGGGTCTTTCTCCTTTGCCGTCCGGAAGGTAGCGGTAAGATACACGAAACCCAGCATTACATTCAGGTATGCCCCCTTGCCCTCTTTTTTAGCCACCTTGTTCTTCAATAATTCCACTTCATTATGCGCTTTTACACAATTAAGGTATTCCTGATATTCAGTAAAGTTACTTTGTTGTATCCGGTGTTCAATAAACGCGTCCATATCTTTGGAATCATTCAACGCCTCTTTTTCCGGCGGGCAAACAGGTCTCACGTGATGATAAAGGTGCCACCAGGCCTTCAAGGTCTGAACGTTCCGGCTATACTCAGAGTCGAGAACTGTGTATTTAGCCAGAGTATTCTGTAAGGCTTTTTCCAAACTTTCCCCGGTTTTCTCCCGAATCACAACAGCAAGCGCGTCACGCGCCTGGGCAGTGGAGACATCGCCGTTAAACTCTTTCGCTCTCTTCCCGCCTATCTTTACTAACAGCCCGGCAATAACCTCATCCGTTAGTTTATCTAACTGCCGGCCGCGTTCATTAAGCGCCTGCTCAGTAAGCGCCTTTTCCCGGCAAACAGCAAACAGTTTCTCCGCCCACTGACGGAAAGTGATTTTGCCTTCAGTCAATTCCTTTTGCAGCTCGACGGAACTCTGGCTAAACTCTTCATACACAAAACTTCTAAACGGTTTTTCTTCTATCCGATTACGGACCGGCGCAAGGCCTGTCCCTGTATCTGTATTCGTATCTGCTGCCACAGATACATGTTTCCATTCTCTAATTTTTTGCTCCAACAACTTTTCCCCTGAAGCATTATCTTCCGCGGTAAAGTTAAAGGTATCCTCACCCTTCTCCCGCATCATCAGGCGAATTTCCTTTTCCAACTGCGCGCGCTTATCCGCGGCATCGTTGTCCTTTTCGTTTACCTCCGCGTATTGTTCAATCTTAATCTTTACCGCCGTATCAACCACTGTATCTCTGGCTGTTTGCAGTTCCCGCGCGGTTTTAGCCGCGTCCTCAGCCCGCATACCTCTTGCCGATAAAGACATCTTCATTTGTTCGATCAGTCCGGCCCGGGTATACCCTTGCGGCAATACCGTTAATGTATGGAATAAAGCGCTGTAGGCCTCAATGATAACTTTAATCTCCTTTTCCTCTTTGGACAGGGCCAATATCTTTTTAATCAATTCCTCTGCTTTATCCTTAAATTCACCGTACCCATTTCTCATCTTAGAAATTAGCTGAGCAAGCTCATCCGGTTCAGCAACAGTTTTCACATCGGCGAAATTGATAAACTGGTCAAAGGCAGGCAGTGTTACCTGTTCCGTCTTTTGAGCCTGCTTCGCCGCGGAGTTAGACTCAAGCGCGGTTGAAGGCGAAGCAGGTTTCTCGTTTTTCTGACCCTTACGCGCGTTTTCCAAAAGCTTCTCTTTATCTATGTCTATCTTTTCCACCATACCTTTGAAATGACTGTATACCTTTTCTTTCCAAAGGCTCTTGGCCGCTTTTGCCTGAGCAGCCGCTATATTCCTATTTAAATCACCCAGCACAAACCGACGGTAGGCGTTATATTCTTCCTCTATAGCCTTATTTAATTCCTTCTTACCCTTTCTGGCGGCGTCATAAAGAGTCATCATCAAACTTCCACCCAGGGGTTTATCGTAAGTCTTAAAGTTGTATCCGGCATTTAAGAAGATAAACGCGCCGCCTAACAGGCTTGTATTATAGGTATCCCTGACTTCCTTCCCGGCTAAAGTTTCCAGAAGGGTATTGAATTTCTTATCCGCGATATTAATGGCCTGGTCAATGAGCGCTTCCAGACTGATATTGCTTATATCTACCAGCCCTTCCTTACCCAGCGCCTTAGCCAGATACCTTTGTAATTGCCGCTTCTCCGCTAATAAGCGCAGATAGTCCGGGCCGTTATTGGCCGTTTGGCTAAGGGTTTTCTCCAGCTCAATCAACCTCTCCACAGCGCTGACAAATGGTGTAAGGGTCTCAATAATTTCTCCGTATTTATTCACTATCTCTCTTAAATATCCCTGCGCCTCCTCAACGGATATGCCCTTATTGAGCAGTTCACCCAGATTAAGCTGTAATCTTAATCCGGCGGAATGGTATCCTCTTTCGGCAAAATCACCGAACAGGCTCAGCGCGTACGCCTTCTTCTCTTCGCTTAAATCTACGGCTATGGCCTGTATTTTACTCAAGATATGCTCGATCTCACCCCGCGCGTTTTCCGTGGATACCTCGGCGGTTATCAGAGAATAACCGAAATGTTCAATCTTAAAGAAGGTGTCTATAGTCTCCAGGGCCTTAACATAAAGGGTAATCTCCTTCCAGTCAAGATTGGCCACCCGCGGGAACATCTGGTTTATCCACTGCTTCGCTGCAGTGTTACTGTATAAATAAACCAGCGGGATTTCTTCTCCTAATAAGTTGTCCAAGGCCTGAGCAAACGCCCGCACCCAGGCCGGTTCATAACCGGTAAGGGCGTAGATTAGGATATCTTCGGATTCGGTTAGCGGTTGGCGCCTGCCTGCCGGCAAGGCAGGGTTAGCGGTTGGCGGTTCTTTAGTTGTGATTTGTCTTACTGTTTCAAGAGTAATTAGTTCGCCATGAGCAATCTTGTCTTCAATATCCTTAAGCAGACCGCGCGCGCTATTATCTTTGCCTAATTCACCGGCCGCCTTTTGCAGGTTCTCCAACAATAAAGTTTGATCCAGGGATTGTCCGTCTTCAAGGAAGATGGCCTGGATAAGGTCTATCTTCTTCAATTCCTCGGCAATCTTACGGATTTCGCTGAGATATTTTCTGGCTTCTTCTTCGCTCTTGGCAGCCTTAATCTTATTCTTCAGCTCATGCAGTTTCAGTTCTAACTCTGCCCGTTTCAGTTGTTTTTCCGCTTCTTCAATCGCTTCCTGCTTTGCCTCTTTTGTCCTGCTTTTATCCTCCTCAGCCTGTTTCAGGTTCAATTTCGCCTGCACTACATTAAGTTCCAGTCTGAATTGCTCGGCCTTATCCTGAAGCTCCTCAAGCGCCAGTCCTTCCGCCTGTTTCAGCCCGGGCAAGGTTATCTCCGGCTCATCTTTGTATTCATCCATATACGGCCGCAGCGCCGCGTAATCCGGTTTCTTACTTACTATCAGATAACTATACAGCGCGTAGTTAAATTCCAACCGCGCCTTTTCCGTTTCCAGCGCGGAAAGTTTAGCGCGGGAAGCCTGGTATTTCTCCAGCACATTGATCCAGGCCGGCAAATCCACCTTTTTCTTTCCGGCTTCATTCACAGTCGAGTCTAAACCAGCGTAAGTCTCGGTAAGAGTCTTGTCCCCGCGGATAGATTTTAGTTGGATATTCGCCCAGCTCAGTCTCTGGCGAAGGATTTCTCTCCGGACGTCGTCCTTTTCTGTCGGACGCTGGGCCTTGATTTCCCGGATTTCCTGCTCCAGTTTCCTCTCTTTGATTAAGCGTTCCACCTCCTGCATCTGTTTTTCTAACGTGCTAATCTGCTGTTTATCCGCGCCTCGTAGTTCTCCCAGTCTCTTTAACAACTGCAGTTTGCGCAAGAGGCGCTGCAATTCATCTACCGAGAATTTCTCCCGGCTTGTATAGTTTATTTCTTTATAGGCCAGCAGTTCCTTTTTGCACTGATATATTTCTTCTGCCGTCAGATAACTCTTCCAAAGAGCGGCAATCGCCGGCTGTTCCAGGGCGCTT
>JAZDEE010000028.1:0-4690 GCA_043809065.1 Candidatus Omnitrophota bacterium
CCGCGGATTCTCCGGAAATATTAAACAAAATCAGGAAAGTACCCGGTTGTAACTCCTGTATGGGCGCCTGTAATATAGAAAACAATCTCCTTTTTTCATTAAATTCGGAAGCTATTTTGAATTGGATAAGGAAATTATAAGAAAACCATAGGAAACTTTCATGTCCCGCGTTAGCGTAAGGATTAAAATCCCCCCTACACCCCCCTTTGTAAAAGGGGGGCGAGGGGGGATTTGGGCAAAAGGGGGGAAGGGAAAATGGAAAAAAGAGAAGTTTGTTGTTTTGCTGCTATTTGCCGTGCTGATATGCGCTGTTTATTTCCAGGTAGCTTGGGGAGGCAAGAGTCTTTTATCCACGCTTTACTATCCGCATCCGTTTTGTAATACCGATACGGAAGGAAGAAAACCGGTTAATAGTTTCAACATAGATTTGAGCACGCCCGCCTTTTATGAAATGCCGGTAAATAAATTAACCGGCAATATGTACCGCGGAGGAATACTGCCTCTATGGAACCCTTATCAGGCGGCGGGAACGCCTTTGGCGGCCCAATATTCCAGCCGGGTATTTTTCCCATATCAAATCTTAGAAAATGTCCTGCCCTGGTGGACGTGGGATTATTTTATCCTGGGGCGGCTGATTATTTCCGCCTTTTTTACTTATCTTTTTTTAAGACTACTCAATATATCTTTCCCCTGCGCCTTTTTAGGCGGTATATTTTACAGCCTTTGCGGAAGTTTTACCTGGTTTATCAATCTGGAAGAATTTACCAACGTGGCGATGATGCTTCCTGTTTGTCTTTTTTCTTTAGAAAAGTTTATCCTGTTCAAAAAGAAAAGGCATATAGGAGAAACAGCGCTGGCCTCTGCCGCGATGCTCTTAGCCGGTCAGCCGGAAATCGCCATCTATGTAATGCTGTTTTTAGGCGCGTATTATCTGACCCGGACAGCCGTAAAAAATTACAAGCTATTATTAAAATGCCTGTTACAATTCATTCTAATCACGGTACTGGGCCTGGGTCTCGCGGCGTTTTTGATTATTCCATTTTTAGAACTTATCCCCAATGCCTATCAATGCCATCCTGCCGGCGGAACAATGGGTATCCAGGACCCCGCCAGTCTCATCATCGCTTTAGGAATATTGATCCCTTCTTTTTTCGAATTGCCTACCTACTACCGTTTTTTCCCTCATAACGGGGCATGGGATTGTTTAGGAGGATATACCGGCATATTGCTGTTTTTTCTGATCGCGCTGGCTTTTTGCTGCAATAAAGGCCCGCTGCGCAGGAATTTTATCTTTTTTTCTCTGTTTGGGTTGGCGATAATCTTCAAGAATTTTGGATTCCCGGCAATATTATGGATCGGACGGCTGCCGTTATTAAACCAGTCCTGGAGTCCCCGCTGGGCCGGACCGGTATGGACGTTCAGTTTATCGCTTGCCGCCGCCTGCGGCATGCAAATAATCTTAAACCAAACAAAAATAAAGAAAAAAATTATCTGGGCGACAAGCCTTTTTTTATCTGTTATCGCTGCCTTCTTAGTGAACAGAACAACCTACCTTTCTCAATTTAAGGGCTTAGATAGCGCTCAACTTAAGGCGGCGCTGCCTCCTATTTTCGGAGGAATACTTATCTGTGTTTCCGTCCTGGCCGCGGCAGCGCTGCTTTTCAGTTATTGTAAAAACAAAGAAAGATTAATGGGCAGTATAATATGTTTAGCCCTATTAGAGCTCGGATTTTATATCCCTAAAGGCGCGGCTTTTCCCTGGACGGCATTAAAACTGATTCCGTTTGTTTTGGGAATACTTGCCATTATCTTTTTAGTAAAAGCGCGCTGGATATTGAGCACAGGAGCAGGACTTGCCGTAGTCTTATCGTCTATCATAATTGACATCCAGTCTCCCTATGGTTTTCCGCAGAGGTGTAATCTTTTTAACGAACCGGGATATATCCGTTTTTTAAAGCAGGATAATACTGATTTCTCACGCATTGTTGCCGAAGGAACAGCGCTCATCCCTAATTTCTCCAGTGCCTTTAGTTTATTGGACATCAGATACATTAACTCTTTGTCATTGGCGCATTATCAAAATTATGTAGACCGGCACCTTCTTAAAGAACCGCATGCCTGGATTACAGACCGGCTGTGGTTCACCGGCATAGCGGACCTTCACAAAACAAACCCCCGTTCCATCTATCAGGAAATAAACGATAACTTTCTATATTACTCTTACCTAGGAGTAAAATATATCTTAACGCCCCAGAGCATCTGTTTAAATCTGCCTTTAGTATACTATGACGCGGCGATTAAGATTTACAAAAACCCCCAGTCTTTTCCCCGGGCATATATGGCCTGTTTACCCATAGCAGCCAAGGATTTTCAGGAGGCGCAAGACTTAATGCGGACCAAAGATCTAAAAAACACGGTTATACTGGAAGAGCCGCCGCCGGAATGGTACGCGCCGGCCGGCGCTGTTTCGCCGCAGAGTGTCCATATAGATAAATATCTTCCGCAGCAGGTCAAGATTTCCGCCGACCTAAACTCCGACGGGATATTAGTGCTGACCGACACCTTTTATCCCGGCTGGCACGCGTACATAGACAACCAGGAAGAAAAGATATACAGAGTAAACGGATTAGCGCGGGGGATATTCATAAAAAAGGGGAAACACAATATCGTATTTACATACAGCCCTTGTAGCTTTAAAATAGGTGTACTTATCTCTTCCGTTAGTCTACTTATATGTTTAGCCATGATTTTTACGCGTAAACGGTAATATTATTCATCATGAATAAAAAAAACAGACAAAAACATATTATTAAAATAACGGGCGGACACAGGGGGCCGCCCCTGCCGGGTATTTTAATAATTTTTATTTTTCCTTTCTTTATATATAACAACTCGTTGAATAATGGGTTTCTTGCCGGAGACGATGAAGGGATAACCCTGCGTAATCAATATCTGCGTGATTGGAAGTACTTACCTAAGTTCTTTACTGAAAACTATAAAGCCGGCTCAGGGGAGATTACTAATTTCTGGCGGCCATTCCAATTGCTCACATATAGTTTCATTATCCATACCGCGGGATTCAAACCCTGGGCCTTTCATCTGTCCAGTATACTTTTCCATGCCCTCTGCGGAATAATGCTGTTTTTAATACTGCTGCGGCTCGCGCCGCAAAAAATTCCCCTAAGCGCGATTACTGCCGTGGTCTTAATATGGCTTGCTCATCCTATTCATAACTCGGAAATCGCCGTTACTTCCGGGATTGCCTCCCCCAGCCATCTATTTTGGATGTTGTGCGGGCTGTATACATTTATGCGTTTTGAAGAGAAAGGGACTTGGGCATATTATTTCTTATCCTTAATAAGTTTTATTGTGTCTCTCTGGTGTAAGGAAAGCGCGGTCATTTTTCCCGGGCTTCTTTTGGCTGTGCATATTACGGGAACGCGCACAGGAATATTCAAAAAAACAAAACCCGGGCATTTTCTTCCAGTCCACCTGCCTTTCTGGCTGATTGCCTTTTTTTACGTCTTTGCCCGCGGGACTTTTCTGAATTTTGAAAACAGTTTTAACTTCTATAATCAAGCGAATCTATGGACGGAAAATTTATCCTATCGTCTACTCACATTGTCTACTATTCTTGTTCATGGGCTGAGAATAATATTTATCCCGCTGGGGATTCATCCGGAAAGGGCCTGGCCGGTATTTACTGAATTCTCCTGGCGGGTTAGCGGAAGTATCGCCATTCTGGCAATTATCGTTGGCGCGGCTATCCGGCTGTGGAAAAGGAATCCCCTGTTTACATTGGGGATATTCTGGTTCTTCTGCAGTTATCTGCCGATGAGCAATATCGCGGCCCAAATCCACTCGCTGGTCTGGGATCACTGGTTCTATACGCCTTCCATAGGCATCCTCTTAAGCGGCTTATCCTTGTTACCGGCGTCTTTCCCGGTCAAAAAATTATCCGCTCTTTTTTGGCTGTCGCCGATCATCGCTTTATCTATCTTGACACTCTCCAAAAACCCCTTCTGGCGCGATACAGAATCGGTTTCCCGGTTTATCCTGAGTTACGAACCGCGGTCAGCTAAAACCTGGAATAATCTGGCGATGGCCTTAATGGACAAAGGCCAACACGAAGAAGCTGTTAATTGTTATCTGAAAGCGATTTCTATCTCCGATGTCTACCCGCAGACTCACCACAATTTAGCCAATGCCTATATGGACAGGAAAGAATATACCTTGGCCGAGCGCGAATACCTGAAGGCGCTTGGGATTGACAGCAAGTTCTACTACTCCCATATCAAGCTGGGCGAACTGTATCTTGCCCAAGGGAAAAAGCAAGAAGCGTTACAGCATTTGAAAAAAGCCGTAGAAATATATCCTTATTTACCGGGAATAAAAGAATTCTTAACCAAGGCAAACCAATGAAAGAAATTCAAATCCCACTTAGCTACAATTATATCGGCGTTTTTCTTACCTTCGACTGCAATCTGCGCTGCAGTTACTGCATTAACCATTTCAACAAAAATCTAAAAAGAAGGGAAAGGATTAGCGGAGAAGAATGGGTGCGCTATTTAAACAGGATTAAATCCCGGCCGGACCTGCCGGTTACTCTCCAGGGCGGCGAACCGACATTGCATCCCGGCCTGATTCACATTATCAATAACATAAAACCGGAATTAAATATTGACCTGCT
>JAZDEE010000029.1:0-2571 GCA_043809065.1 Candidatus Omnitrophota bacterium
GGATATATAGGAAACCGGAATGTGCAGAAGACATTACTCAACGGCCTGCGGCGTTTAGAATACCGGGGATATGATTCTGCCGGAATAGCTGTGCTGGACGAGGCAGGCGGGCGGAAAAAATGTGTTCTCAAAATAGAGAAACGCGCCGGTAAATTGAGCGTTTTGGAAGCAGTGTTGCAGAAAAAAAACTTTCAAGGGAGATTGGGGATTAGTCATGTGCGCTGGGCTACCCACGGCATCCCGAATACAACTAACGCGCATCCGCATACCGACTGCCGGAAACGGATTGCCCTCGTGCATAACGGCATCATCGAGAATTACGAACCGCTGAAAGCGGACCTGCTCAAAGAGGGGCATAAGTTTACTTCTCAGACGGATACGGAGGTCCTGGCGCATTTGATTGAGAAGTTCTATCGCGGTAATTTGGAGGACGCGGTAGAGGAGGCCTTGCGGCTTGTCCGCGGGGCGTATGCCATCGCGGTGATTTGTAAAGATGAACCGGGAAAATTAGTCGGGGCGAGAATGGGCAGCCCTTTGATTGCCGGAGTGGGAATAGAGGAAGGATTCTTAGCCAGCGATATCCCGGCGCTGTTGGATTATACGAATGAGGTGCTTTTTCTTGACGATGCCCAGATGGCGGTCTTGACTGAGCAGGGTATCCAGATAAAAGATTTAAAAACAGCCGCATTCGTGCAAAAAGAAAAAATAAAAATAAGCTGGAGCGCGGCCCAGGCCGAAAAAGAAGGCTATCCGCACTTTATGCTTAAAGAAATCCACGAGCAGCCTAAAGCGATACGTAATACCTTGATGGGCCGGATTTCCCCGGCTAAAGATGAAATCTACCTTCCCGAACTGGAGCCGTTGCAATCCGTATTTGCTTCTATGGAAAAACTGGTGGTGATTAGCTGCGGCACGGCCTGGCATGCCGGGCTGGTAGGCAAGTATCTTCTGGAGGAATACGCGCGCGTGCCGGTGGAGGTGGATATCTCCAGTGAATTCCGTTACCGCAATCCCATCCTGAATGAGAAAACAGTAGTTTTGGCCATTACTCAGTCCGGAGAAACCGCGGACACCCTGGCCGGGATTCGCCAGGCCAAATCCCAGGGCGCCAAAATCATTTCTATTTGTAATGTCCTGGGCAGTTCCATCTCCCGGGAATCCGACGCGGTTATTTATACTCATGCCGGACCGGAAATGGCCGTGGCCTCTACTAAGGCCTATACCTGCCAGCTGGCCGCGCTTTACCTGTTGACCTTTTATCTGGCGGGTTTGCGCAAGTCCTGTTCTCCGGATAGAATCAGACAGTTTATTGCCGGGTTGGAAGGCATTCCCCAGGCGGCGGCGGAGACGCTGGAGAATAAGGAAGTTATTATCCAATGCGCCCAGAAATATTATCATTCATTCGGTTTCTTATATCTGGGCCGCTCTTTTAATTTTCCCACTGCCTTAGAAGGGGCGTTAAAGATTAAAGAGATTTCTTACATCCATGCCGAAGGCTATAGCGCCGGCGAGATGAAACACGGCCCCATTGCCTTGATTAATCCGCACCTGCCCGTTGTCTGCCTGGCGCCGGACTCTGCCGTTTATGACAAGATGCTCTCCAACATTCAGGAGATCAAGGCCCGCCGGGGCATTGTTATTTCTGTCGCCAGCAAAGGAGATGTATTAGCCGCTCATCACTCTAACCACGTTGTCTATATCCCCAGGGTGGAGGAATTATTTTCCCCTTTATTAACGGTGATTCCTTTGCAGCTTTTAGCTTATTATATTGCCGAAAAACGCGGCTGTGATATTGACCAGCCCAAGAATTTGGCCAAGTCCGTAACAGTGGAATAGGGCTGCGCATTAATTAAAGAAAGAAATTGGTTAGCAATTCCTACTTGACATACTTTCCTACTTATGGTAAACTTCTTATGGAGGCGCAGGAAATGACCATTACAAAGCTTAAAGCAAAAAATCAGATCACTATTCCTATCTCAATAGTGAAAAGATTACACCTGAAGCTCGATGAGCTCTTTGCCGTAGATGTAGAAGGCAATTTCATCAAGCTTGTTCCTGTCAAGGTCGAACCGCGTTATACTGCGGCAGAACTGAAAGCTATTGATCAAATCGTTGAAAATGAGCAGGGTAAGATAAAGGTTCTAAAGCCGGGAAAAGGGTTTTCTCGCTACATTAAGAAGATAGCTGAATGAAAAGAGTCTTAATTCTGCCTTCGTTTGAACGGGCAGTCAAGAAGCTTACCCGCCAGGACAAAAAGAATCTTGCCGAAAGCCTGGAAAACTTCAATGCATTTTTACGTTCAGGGGAATTGCCCGCCGGATTTGGGTTTAAGAAGATAAACCACGACAAATATGAGTTTCGTGTTGATATAAGATTGCGAGTAGTCGTCAAGGTCGTGGGAGAAGATTATTATTTAGTGTTAGCCGGAAACCATGATGATATAAAAAGATACTTACGCCGATATAGGTCGTAAGCGGGAACGCGCGATGCTGTATATTGTTTCCACCCCGATAGGCAATCTCAATGATATCACCTTGCGGGCGCTGGATGTATTAAAAACCGCGGACTTAA
>JAZDEE010000030.1:0-2247 GCA_043809065.1 Candidatus Omnitrophota bacterium
GGCTCAATGAACTCAAGTTTAAGAATCTTCCTTATCACGCCGGCCTCTCTGATGAGGTCCGCCATGACAATCAGGAGCGTTTTATCCGCGAGGAAGTCAATATTATCGTGGCTACGGTAGCCTTTGGCATGGGTATCGATAGGCCGGATATCCGTTTTGTAATCCACGCGGCAATGCCTAAGAGCATCGAGCATTACCATCAGGAAACCGGCCGAGCCGGGAGAGACGGCCTCCCTTCTTACTGTTATATGTTTTATGGCGGCCAGGATTTCCGGGTTTGGAGTTACTTTTTGGGGCAATCCCCGAATCGCGAGGTTATGATGCAAAAGTTGCAGTCCATGTATAACTTTTGTACTTTGCCGCAATGCCGGCATAGGGAGCTGGTGAACTATTTTAATCAGCAGTATCAGGGAGCGAATTGCCAGGCCTGCGATTATTGTTTAGAGGAAATGGAGACCGTGGATAACGCTGCGCAGGTCAGCCGGAAGATTCTCGGGTGCATAGAAGAGATTACGTATGGCGATGTCCAGGGTTTTGGCGCCGGGTATATCACGGTCCTCTTAAAGGGGAGTATGACCGAGCAGATTGATCGCTGGCATCATGGGCGTATTTCCAGTTTTGGGGTCATGGCGCAAGAGTCTTTGGTTTTTATCCGTTTTATGATTGAACAGTTAGTGGGGCAGGGGTTTTTGAAACGCACGGGTGAATATTCTACACTTTCTCTGACCGATTCCGGAAGGCGGCTGATGCGGGGGGAGGCAACCGCAAGATTAGTGAAACCTTTACTGGCCAAGAAAAAGAAAGAGATCAGCGCGAGGCAGAAAGAAAAACGGAGCAAAGACTGGGCAGGGGTTGATGAGGAGTTATTTGAATTACTGCGCAAGAAAAGGGCTGAATTGTCCGCCAGACAGGGAGTGCCGGCATATATTATTTTCGGGGACCGTTCATTAAAAGATATGGCCGCAGAAAAACCGCTTACCCGCGAAGCATTTGCCACTGTGTACGGAGTGGGCGAACATAAATTGAAGAGATATGCCAAGCCGTTTATCGGCGTGATCCAGGAGTATGTGGAAACACGCCGCTTATCTTAGAAGTCCTACCATACCTCATTATATTCAAAAAATAATTTTTCCCTTTCTAAAGTACTGAGTATTGTAAAAAGTTTTTACTTTTAATCTACCCATCTTTTTATTCTCAATAATGGTACGTCTAACGCTCCCCCTCTGTGCAAATGAGACATAGTTTACATTTTAGACCGGGTACAGGGTTTACACATTTATCTTAATTGTAAACAAAGGAAAATAAAAAAGATAGATACAGGGAACTTTTTTGATGTTCCTTTAGTCTAATAAGTAAGAAGCAAGAAGAGAAGACTAAGAGTGATAAAAGAAGGGAATGGTCGTGACCGTTCCTCTTAACGAAAGGAGAGTAAAAATGGATCAAAAATTTTATGCAAATAGGTTTTGGGTAGTCATTGGGTTTTGCTTTATGTTGACGCTACCGTACTCGAAGGCATTTGCGATAGAACGTGATGGGCATAAGGTTGCTAATAATGCTGGTAATAGGGATGGCCATGGAGATGGGCATAATGTTTCGAATAAGGATGGTAACCGGGATAGCCATGGAGGCAGGGATAGATATAGTGGTAGGCAGGAACATAGGGGGAGTTCGAATGAAGTGGTGATTTTCGGGCATCAGAGATACCGTTATCGCGATGGTAGATTCTATAGGCCAAGTTGGTTTGGTTTTGAGTTTATCGTGTATAGCCCTCCTATAGGTGCAATCGTTTCGTTTCTGCCGTTCGGGCATCGCACTATTATTATAGGTAACACCAGCTACTATTATTATGAGAATGTTTATTATAGTCCTTGTCCTTCCGGCTATATGGTTGTTCCGCGACCAGTTGATACTCCTAAGGTAGTATATGTGCCTTCTGGGGAGGCCAAATCTTCGGTTACCGCAGGGGATACCATTACTATTAATGTCCCCAATGCAAACGGTAGTTATACTGCGATTACGCTGGTGAAGCTTGATAATGGCTATATGGGGCCGCAGGGAGAATATTATCCAGGGCATCCGACCATCGCTCAATTAAGCGCCCTCTATGGAAAGTAGGTGTTTACGTTGTTTTTTTGAGGAATGTTTATAATGAGTCAGTTCGCCGGATTTTCTTGATAAACCGCAGATTCGGATTATAATAAAAAGGAAACATGAAGAAAGGGAACATCTTGGGTGTGAGATGAGCCT
>JAZDEE010000031.1:0-4446 GCA_043809065.1 Candidatus Omnitrophota bacterium
TATGGACCTTAAAATATTGATTTCATTTTGGGTAAATGTGTGCGGTTTAGACGTATAACTGTTCAACACGCCGATTGCCCTGCCTTTGAATATTAATGGAACGCATAAAAGAGAACAAAGATTTTCCTTCCTGGCAATCTCTGTATTTATGTAACGCGGGTTTTGACGCACATCCAATACGGACATCGGCTTGCCTGTCTGAATAACCATTCCGGCAATCCCCTGGCCCGACTTTATGTTTGGTTTTTTATTATATTCCTCGCTCACCGACTGAGTCGCTTTTACCTCTAATTCTCCCTCTTTGTTTAATAACATCAGCGAGCAAATTTTAGAACCCAGGACCTGAGCGGTAACTTTGACTATCAGCTTGAGAATATCCTCTAAATATAAATCTGACGTAATCGCTTCACTGATTTCCGCCAAAGCATCAATGACAGGCTTGGTAACTGTTGCTTGCTTTGTTGTTTTCTTTACCCTTTTAGCCATTTTTCACCTCATTTTTATTATTCAATCTCTACAAAGCCTCCCCTGGAATCTATTTTCTTGAATTAAAGTCCGCTCTATATTTTTCAAAACTTCAGCTTTATTCAAAATCCATTGAGGAGCCGCTAAAAATTCCGGCGGGCAATCCGCTGTTAACCTTTGGATGACTGTCCGCGGCCAAAGATATTCTAAAAATTCAGCAGTCATAGCTGTATATTCGGCTAATTCCAGGGGGCTGTATCTTCCCTCACGAAACATCTCCTCTAATTTCGTTCCTTTTATTACATGCAAAGGATGAATCTTTATCCCTTCCAGTTTAAGCCGGCCTAACTCCCGCGCCGTTGCCAAAACATCTTTTTTGGTCTCACCAGGCAAACCGATAATTACATGAGCGCAAATCTTAATGTTCTTTCGTAATCTGGTCCGTTCCACCGCGTTTAAAAAATCCTCATAAGTGTGCCCCCTGTTGATCCGCGTCAATGTGCCGTTGTGAATACTCTGCAAGCCATATTCCAGCCACACTTCGTAATCGCCGGTATAACTTTCAATCAAAGAAAGGATATCCTCATCAACACAATCAGGACGGGTTCCTATGGCGATTCCCACAACATCCTTAAAGTCTCGGACTGAATCGAACCTTTTTCGCAAGACTTCTAACGAAGCATACGTATTGGTATATGCCTGAAAATAAACGAAGAACTTCTCCGCCTTAAATCTTTTTCTCCCCCAATCTATTCCTTGCTCAATCTGCCTCTCTATGGGCTGAAGAGGCCGTCTTGTGTGAAAACTAAATCCCCGGTTGTCGCAATAGATACACCCATCACTGCTTTTTGTGCCGTCCCTGTTCGGACAGGAAAATCCGGCATCTATACTTACCTTATATACCCGGCAGCCAAAGCGTTCTTTCAGGTATTGTGAAAACGGATAATACGGCTGCATCGTCTTTATAACGGCATCATCCATGATTCCCTTTTAACGGGCGGGCGCAAGGCCCGCCCCTACGTTTTTAAATATACTATTAAAACCGTTATGGCTACCGGGGTCACGCCGGATATACGGCTGGCCTGTCCTAATGTCAGGGGCCTGGCGCGGGTTAATTTCTCCCTGATCTCCAGGGAAAGGCCATTTATGGCCTGGTAATCTAAATCCGCGGGTATTTTTATTTTTTCTAAATGCTGAAAACCGCGCACCTCGGCAGCCTGGCGCTGGATAAACCCGGCATATTTCACCTCAATCTCAATCCCTTTCAACGCTTCCGGAGATACCGGAAAAGGAAAATCCACATTCAGATTCTCAATCTTTGTGCCGGGACGCTTCAGTATTTGCCCGAGAGCAACTTTCCGGGCGGAAACATTTTTCCCATCCCCGGTGTCTTCTTTTATTACAACTTTGCGCGACTTAAGATATTGCACCCCGGCATTAATCTGATTTTGTTTTTCCTGAGCGCGTTCAAACTCTTTTTTACTAACCAGCCCCAGCTCATACCCCCATCGGCGCAAACGCAAATCAGCGTTATCTTCTCTGAGAATTAAACGATACTCCACCCGGGAGGTAAACATCCTATACGGCTCGGGAGTGCCTTTGGTAATCAGGTCATCAATCAACACTCCGATATAACTGGCGGCGCGATCCAGAACAAACGGCCCCTGGTCCCGCACACGCAAGGCCGCGTTGATTCCGGCTATCAATCCCTGCGCGGCAGCCTCTTCATACCCGGTTGTGCCATTAATTTGTCCGGCCAGATACAGATTTTTTATCTCCTTAGTTTCCAAAGTAGGATAAAGCTGCGTAGGGTCCACCACATCATGCTCTATACCATAACCAAAGCGGTTAATTTTTACTTGTTCCAGACCGCGGATAGAATGAATAAACTCTTCCTGCACATTTTCCGGTAAACTGGTAGAAAGCCCATTGGGATAATATTCGTCCGTATCCAGTCCTTCCGGCTCAAGGAATATCTGATGCCGCGGATGGTGGGGAAATTTAACCACTTTATCCTCAAAAGAAGGACAGTAACGCACCCCGGCGCCGGTAATTTTTCCGCTAAAAAGAGGAGAAACTCCCAAATTCCGGCGCACAATTTCATGCGTCCGTTCATCAGTATAAGTAGAATAGCAGGGAACCTGCTTAAGCCTAAGTTTCTTTGTAGAAAAAGAAAACGGGCGGGGAAATTCATCTCCACTGTGCGCCTGCAGGCAGGAAAAATCTATAGTTTTGCCGTCCAGACGGGCGCAGGTGCCGGTTTTAAAACGCAATGTGCCCAGCCCCAAATCTTTCAGGCATTGAGAAAGACTATCGAAGTTGCCCTTTTCCTCAATCCGGCCTCCGGCAAAACTGCGCATTCCAATATGCATCAAGCCATTAAGAAAAGTGCCCGGGGTCAATATCACTGCTTTGGCGGATATTTGCCCTTTGTCTTTTGTTTGAATGCCGCGGATAACGCCATCTTGCGCAATCAAACCAATCACCTCCGTAAAAAGCAGCTCCAAATGCTTCCGGCAACAGATAACTTTCTGCATATACAAGGCATATTTCTTTCTGTCTACCTGCGCGCGGGATGACCAAACAGCCGGCCCCTTGGAAGCATTCAATATTTTAAACTGGATGCCCGAGGCATCGGCAGCATGGGCCATCTCTCCGCCTAAGGCGTCCAGCTCCTTTACCAATTGCCCCTTGCCTATCCCGCCAATTGCCGGATTACAAGATAAGAAACCTATTTTTTCCCTGCAAAGACTAAGCAGCAAAGTAGAGCATCCCATTCGCGCCGCAGCCAAAGCCGCTTCACATCCGGCGTGCCCTGCGCCGACAACTATTATATCCAGACCATCTTTTCCCACAGTAAGACGCTCCTAAAAATAAAAGCTGGAAGATTGAAGCCGGATATTAGAAATTGGAAACTCCCTGCCTCCAGTTTCCAGCTTCTATCTACAAACCTCCAGCTTCTGGTTCCCAGCTTCTACACCTTCAAACCAGCAATACCTTTTTCAAGGCCTCGACATAAATAGGATTAAACTGTTTCCGGCTATGCTCTTCCAGCTCGTTGATGGCGATTGCCCGGCTTCTCCCTTTTTTGTAACCCCGTCCGCTGGTGATGGCGTCATAAGCATCAGCCACAGCCAAAATCTGGGCGCCTTGCGGAATCATCTCTGAACTTAACCCATATGGATACCCCGTGCCATCATAACGCTCATGATGATGCAGGATTATCGGAAACAAATCTTTAAATACCTTAATTGGCTTAAGAATCTCCACGCTGATTAATTCGTGTTTTTTGATCATCTCTATCTCTTCAGGCAATAATTTGCCTTTTTTCCGGAGAAGCCGTTCAGGAAGACCAATCTTACCAATGTCATGCAGTAAAGCGGATTTATAAATTATATTTACCGCTTCCTCGTTTAATCCGCACTGCACAGCTATTTCTTTAGCATAAGCAGCCACTCTTTCCGAATGTCCCTGAGTAAAAGAATCTTTTTCTTCCAATGCCCGGACTAAAGAACGGATTACCTCAAAATACGCTTCTTCTGTTTCCTGTTTCGACTCGGTCAATTCTCTTAACGTTTGTTCCAGTTCTTTATTTCTTTCGTTTAAGTCGTCAGTCAAAAAGTCCAGCATATCTTCGTGGCCCGGCTCTTTTTGACTCTTCCATAATTTATCTTCGAGAAGGTCTATGGCCGCAAAATTATCGCCTTCTCCTTTCGGTTTGCTCAATAATGCCGTAAGATTATGAATAATCTGCCGGCTTTGCGCCTTTATTTTCCTGTGTTTATAAATAAGCGCTCCCTGGAGAGAAACCAGGGGCGTTTTTTCTCCTATTTTAAACTCCTGTTTATTTATCCGCTCCAGAAAATCCTTAAAAAATACCTCTGTGTTTGTTTTTTGCGCATTCCATACTGCTATACCCAAGGTACCCGGAGAAATCCGTATCAAATCCTTCCGGCTGAAACTTCTGGATATATTTTGTTC
>JAZDEE010000032.1:0-8532 GCA_043809065.1 Candidatus Omnitrophota bacterium
TAAATGAATTTCTGGATTGGACTGGGACTTTTCGCTCAATTGCTTTTCTTTCTGCGCTTCTTTGTCCAATGGATCGCTTCGGAAAAAAAAGGCGAAAGCACTATCCCGGTATCTTTTTGGTACCTCAGTATAGCCGGGAGCATCCTGCTGCTTATTTATTCGCTTTACCGAAAAGATATAGTTTTTATTCTCGGACAAACCACAGGCTCCTTTATATATCTGCGTAACTTAGCCCTGATATACCGAAAAAACAACCCTATTGTATAATCAATGATAGAAAAACTGAGCAAAACCTTTTTCCAGCGTCCAGCGCTTATTATCGGACTTTTGGCGCTCGTTTCCCTGATTTCCCTTTTTACCAACCTGGGTAAAAAAAGTTTCTGGGAACCTGATGAAGGCCGCTACGCGGAAATCTCCCGGGAGATGGTTGAATCCGGGGACTGGCTCACGCCGAGACAAAATTATATCAAGCACTTCGATAAACCGCCGGTTACTTACTGGCTGATTGGTTCTGCTTTTAAATTGTTCGGCGAAAATGAATTTGCCGGGCATCTGCCTTTGGTTACTCTGGCTCTGGCCGGAGTATTGGCTGTTTTTTTTCTTGGTAAAAGGTTATTCGGTGTTCGCGCGGGCTTCCTTTCCGCGGTTGTCCTGATTACCTCTTTAGGATATCCGGCCATCGCCAGGATACTTTCCACGGATATCATCCTTACCTTTGCCGTCCTTTACTGTTATCTGTTCTTTGTCCAAAAAAGATATCTTCTCTTCTATCTCTTTATAGCGCTGGGAATGATGATTAAAGGCCCTATCATATTTATACTCACGCTTTTGCCTATTTTCGCTTTTGTTATGTACGAAAAAGGGACGCTCAACTTTAAAGAATTGCGTCTTGGGCAGGGAGCGGCAATAATGGTCTTGCTGGGACTGCCCTGGTATATCTATGAAATATTTTTAAATAAAAGTCTGCTGAAGGACTGGCTGATCCAACAAAGCCTGCACCGAATCACTAACCGTGGAGAGGAACCATTTTATTTTTTCATTCCTGTATTGCTTGCTCTTTTTTCCCCCTGGATCTTTTTCCTGTGGCCTGCTCTCCAGAAAACTCTGTCCTTTAAAAGGCGCGCTTTCAGCGAGAACCCGGTAAAAGCGCTTTTTCTTTTCTTCTGGTTTATTCTGCCATTTCTGTTTTTTGGCTGTATCGGCAAAAAGTTAGTCCCTTACATTCTGCCTCTTTTACCTCCTCTGGCCATTATTACCGGATATATGTGGGATAAAGTTTTGGCTAATCCCGCGCTGCTCAAAACCAAACCATTTTCTTTATCCTTCTATTTTTTAGCCGGCTGTAAAGTAATTATAGCGGCAGGCGTTATTGTCTTTTTAACATTAGGGTTAGCTCACAAATTTGACATCCTGGCCACGCGTATAGATATGGTTTTCCTCTCGGCCATTCTGCTCATTTCCGCGAATCTGGAGATTCTCTTTTTCAAGTTGAACAAACCGGCTAAATTATTC
Source organism: Candidatus Omnitrophota bacterium (assembly GCA_043809065.1). Taxonomy (GTDB): domain Bacteria; phylum Omnitrophota; class Gorgyraeia; order JAFGHF01; family JAZDEE01; genus JAZDEE01. The sequence goes on from JAZDEE010000032.1 coordinate 1,513, forward strand.
GCGTCTATTGCCGTTTCTTCACTGCTTTTCTTCCTCACAGCAGTAGACGTTTTGCCTAAAATAGAGGCAACCACCGGCAGGTCAATCAAAAATTTAGCGCAAAAAATAAAAGAAGATTTAAAGCCGGAAGATAAAGTAGTTAATTACCGCTGTTATCTGAAAAGCCTTCCCTTCTATCTGAAACAACGCACAATAGTAATCGAACGGCAGCGGAATATCGCTTATGAAGAGTCCGTGGAACAATGGCAGGACTATTTGCTTAAAGACAAAGAAGATTTGTATAACCTTCTCTCCTCAAAAGAAGTTCGGATCTATTGCCTTACCTATACCTGGGAATTCGAAAAGATACTGAAAGAATACCCTGCCCCGCTCTATCCTTTAGGCAAATCGGGTAAATATGTGCTGTTCACTAATAAAAAATAATAAGAGGATAGAGCTATAAGCCGAGTTCTGTAATTGATGGCCATTTGTCTAGTTTTGCCGTTACCGGCAAAATCTCTGTCCTGCACCTTACGGCACAGGACTTTAGCAGTCAACCCGGAAGTTATGACGAGCCGGGTCGGCTCGCTGCCCTACCTGCCTTGCGGCTCGCCTCGCGGCGAAGCCGAGGGCAAAATAGTCTTACTTTTCAGTAAGCCGGCATCCTTCCCTATTTGACCTTGCTCCGTGTAGAGATTACCTCTTTTCACCCTCTTCTCCGAAATTCCGGAGTGAGTCGTTGTCTCTGTGGCTCTCCCGGATGAAAATTCTCTGAAGAGAATTTATCCGGGTTGCCGAAGCTAATGCCGGAAACCCGGCATTTTACATTCGGCATAATCCTATCTCGGCACATTAAAAATGTGACGGACGATGGGCGTTACCCACTACACCACCCTGCGGAGCTCGGACTTTCCTCTCCCTTGTACTACTTCCAAGGCAGCGGCCATCCGCTCTATCCTCTTATTTTACAGCAACTCTATGTCCCTGCAAGACTTTTCTGTAACTGTATGCATCTACTTTAAGTTAGCACAAAAGTATTGTTCTGTCAATAAAACAGTGCGGGAGGAAAACCAGAAAGGGGTCCGTCCTTAAATCCCCTATTCCCGATTCAAGGACGGACCCCATAGGACATTTGCATAGGTAAAATCAATGCTGAGGTATACATTCTCCGTGTTCCCGGCGCCTGCCCATTTCTCCTTTTTTGTTTGCTTTTCTTTCTTCCATTTGGGCCATTATCTTTTTATATTTCTCCTGCTGTTCAGAAGTCAGGATCGCCATAATCTGCGCGTTACTTTCTTCTTTGGCCTGCATAGTTTTAGTGTTAAATTCGTCGCGGGCCAGAGTAACTTTCTGTTTAGTCTGCTCTAATATCTCTTTAACCTGGCCTTGCTGCTGCTCAGAAAGATTGAGCTCCTTTCCCATATAACCAAAAACCCCATTCGCGCCAGCTCTGACCTTCCCCTTCTCTTGCCACCTGCCCGGCTCTCTCATTTTAGAAAACTCGCCGCCCGGACGGCGTTGTAACATACAGCTGCGCATTATCCTGGGCAGATTTTTATTGGTATTGTTTTTCTCAATGATCATTCCCGCCCCGATTCCCGCGCCCAGACAGATAATCCCCAACGCCACTACGTAAACTATCGCTCGTTTCATTCGCGCTCACCTCCAATCTTACTTTTATTTAGTTTATATTCATTACCACCTGTAATAAATCCGAATTATCTATATATCCGGTCAAAACAGCCAGCTCTTCATTAGTCAGGTCGGCATATATATATTCGTCAACGGAACTCGCGGAATTTCTGCCATTCAACCCGGCCAACAGCAAAACAAACAGCAAACTTAATACGGCTAAGGGCAGCGGAATCAACCGGCGGGACCAATCTCCGGCCTCAGGCAGCCATCGCACTCGTATCTTCTGCGGCTGAGCCTGTAATTTGTCCCGCAGGCCGCTTAAGAAATCCCCTTGGACCGCTATTTTTCCTTTCTGCGTCATCAGGGCCTGAACTGCCTCAATGGCCGCTAATTCCCTCCGGCAATCAACACATTCCTTAAGATGCGCCTCCACTAAAGTCACCTCTCTGCCGGCTATTTCTTTATCAATATAACGGTTCAACAGCCTTCTTATTTTACGGCAATCCATTTTCTTTATACTCCTTTTTCCAATATAGGAGAAAGTGTTGTTTTCAGCATCTGCCGGGCGCGGAAAAGGCGCGATTCCACCGTGCCGATACGGCAGCCCAAGGTCTGCGCGATATCTTTATAAGAAAGACCTTCCAGATCTTTTAACACTACTACACTGCGGAATTTAAAAGGTAATTTTTCCAAGGCCTTGTTAATCCACTGTTGTTTCTCCTGCGCTTCCAATTTATCGCGGGTCTTTTGAGCGGTCCCGTCATCTATATCCGGAAAGTTGTCTAAAGAAGTATATCTCTTTTCCCGTTTGAAATAGTTATAGGCAGTATTTACGGTAATCCGGTAAAGCCAGGTAGAAAATTGGCACTTTTTATTAAAATAAGCCAAATTTTTATATACCTTGACAAAAACTTCCTGAGCAATATCCTCAGCCCCGGAAACCGCCCCGTTTAACGAATGGACAATATTGAGCACCCGCTCCTGATACTTTTGTACCAGCATGGTAAACCCTTCTTCCTCTCCGTTTAGATATCTTTCGATTAAGATGTCGTCTTCCATCTTTGCTTTCCATAGATTAGACAACGTATCCCCCTGTTTTATTCCCGGGTCAAGGAGGCCGGATGAATTCATTATTTTATAGAGACGCAAAATTTTGCGTCTCTACATCCCGTGACGGCATTACGCAGCAGTTTTCTCAAGAAAACAAGAAAAGAAAGGCAGCTAAGCTGAAAAAAAGCAAGGCGGAGGCAAGTTTCACCGGTCCCTGATGTTTGGTAGTAAACAAAATTACCCTCTCCGAGCCGGTGCCTTTATACGCCAGAGTAAATATGATTATTAGAGGTATAATAAAGAGGACGTTATAGAGCAAAAGATAAGACGCGGCATGCAAACGCAAATGCGGCATCCGCATTACAAAAGCAATTGTGGGAAAATACACCTGGCCGGTACAGGCCGACTCTAACAAGGCAATAAGCAAGCCGTTCAGGAACGCCGCTATAGCCAGGATAAATGTCCCCCGGTTGTTATCACCTAACCTGCGCAGGCGGTTATACATATTCAGACTGCAGGCCTTGGCCACGCCTGTCTTTCTATACCGCAGATAGTCATACATACTATATATCCCCAGACTTAAGGTCAACCCGGCTATTCCGTAATATACCAGGCGGGAAAGCCAAACATAAATCTGCATTTTTTTAAATACTTCAAAAATACCCAGGCCTAAGCCTAAATAGGTCAAAAATACACCGGTTATAAAAGCGCCTCCAATATAAATTATTTGTCTTTTTCGAAAGCTGTTAATAGTCAGAAACGACACGAAAAACACCATCGTGGCAAAGGCGCAGGGATTCAGTCCATCAAGTAACCCGGCCAGGGAAATGACTGCCGGGCTGAAACCAAAAAAGTTGCCGGTTATAGTTTTTTCCTTCGAAACAATCTTATTTGTCTCCGCGGGGATAGCCCGGCCGGATAAACCCTGTAAGGCCGTCTTTAATCCCCGGCTGATTTCATTCTTCCCTTCCAGGGCAATATTACCAGGCAGGAAAATCAGGGGAACGCTCCCGCCTAAAATACCGTATTCTCTTTCCATGCTCAACTTAAGGGCCAGCTCACCAGGAGTGGATATATCGTGGCCGGTCACAATTATTTTATCTTTATACTCGTCTTCTAATTCCGGCAGAAAGGTATCTTTTACCCATAAACAACCGCGGCAGCCATAGGAAAAGAAAAACTCGACAGGAATCTTCGCCGGAACACCCGGGGCAGGCGCGGAAGCGTATTCTTCTTTTTTAAAGGGAGGATAATACTTCAGGCCCTCGATGTCCGGCATAAGATAAATATTTTCCCAGAGAATCGTCGGAGATTGTTTAATCTCCAATTCCCGGGCGAGATTAAAATCCCGGCGCAATATATCCAGGGCCTCTTTCCGTTTTGAGTCCAGGTATTTTAAAGATATGCCTAACTCTCCCAACGCTTCCGCGGGCGGTTTTTCATTAATAAGTAAAAGATACGAGATAAACTCCCGGGGATAATATCGCTGCAGGATAATCTGCCTCAAATCTTCCTTTATTTCTTCCGGGCCATGCAGGGAATCAATGCCAAACTCCTGAAAAGTAGTCAGGTAATGTAAAGTCAGTTTGACTTTATCCGGCTTCGCTTTTATATAATTAGCCAGCTGAGTTACCACCGGCCGGGCGCCCGGGCACTGGCTCATTACGAATACATCCAGCCGGCCGGGTTTCCTTGTTCTTTTTAACAGCATTACCCCGGTCTGTTTAAGCGCCTCATCCGGAATAACATACCGGCCATTTTTGCGCTCAAGCGCTCCCTGGCGGACCAGATGAAAAAACTGGTCATTTTTTTCGATACTTTGGTCAAATATTACATAAGGCAGGAAGGTTATATGCAGCCGGTTAATCCATTCCTCCGCCTCTTTCGATTGATAATCAAGCTCTTTTATTGTTGAACTGCCTAAAGTAGTCTGTATTCCTTCCTGTAATTGCCGTGTCTGGGCCTGCACCTCTTTAGCGGTAATATTGAGATAACTCACCCCGGCCGCTAAGGCAGTATTATTCATTATAACCAGAAATATGGCAGTGAAATACCAAAACTGCCGGCGCGTTACACTCCCCTCACTCATATTTTCCTCACACAGACTCCCCGGTCTAACAAATATTTCTTAGCCTGTTCAATCGAGTATTTCCCGTAATGAAATATGGACGCGGCCAGCGCGGCATCCGCTTTTCCCTCGGTTAAGGCGGCATAAAGATGCGCTAACGTCCCTGCTCCTCCGGAAGCGATTACCGGAATATTTACTGACTCACAGATTGTCCTGGTAAGTTCCAGGTCATACCCATCACAAGTGCCGTCTCTATCCATACTGGTCAAGAGAATCTCTCCCGCGCCTAATACCTCCGCCTTTCTAGCCCATTCCACAACATCCAGCCCGGTTGGTTTTCTGCCCCCGTAGGTATAAACCTCCCAATTTGCCTGGGGGCTTTTTTTCGCGTCAATAGCCACCACAATGCACTGGCTGCCAAAGGCCTCTGCTCCGGCCTTAATCAAACCAGGATTCTCCACAGCCGCGGTATTCACGGAAACTTTATCCGCCCCGCATTTCAGTAATTGGCGCATATCCTGAACATTTCTGATTCCCCCGCCTACAGTAAGCGGGATAAACACCTGTTCCGCGGTGCGGCTGACTACGTCCAAAATGGTCGGACGTTTCTGGACGCTGGCCGTAATATCCAGGAATACTACCTCATCGGCGCCTTCCCGGGAATAAATAGCGGCGGTCTCTACCGGGTCTCCGGCGTCTTTTAAATTGAGGAAGTTAATCCCTTTGACCACCCGGCCGTCTTTGACATCCAGACAAGGAATAATCCGCTTGGCTAACATTATTTTTTCCTTGGTTAGCGGTTGGCGGTTGGCGGGGTTATGGTTTTCCGCAAACCGAACACCGCTAACCGCAAACCGAAACAAAGTTTCTTAATACTCTTAACCCTAATTCCGCGCTTTTTTCCGGATGAAACTGCACTCCCCAGACATTATCTTTATGCACCGCGGAAACAAATTCCTGCCCATATTCGGTAACAGCCTCGATCACGCTTTTATCCCGCGGCTCAACATAATATGAATGAACAAAATAGAAATACGACTCATCCGGAATGCCGGTAAATAAGGATTGCGAACGGACATCCGGATCCGTCCCTACGGATTTTTTGTCGCGGGCGGGCGCACCCTTCGGGCACAAGCAAGGTCCCGCCCCTACTATTTTTATATTGTTCCAACCCATATGCGGGACCTTGACTCCCGGGGCAATCTTTTTTACCTTGCCCCTGATGACATCCAACCCGCGGTAGAGACCGTGTTCTTCACTCTCGGTAAACAACAGCTGTAACCCTAAACAAACTCCCAAAAAGGGTTTCCCTGTTTTAATCGTTTGGAGAAGCGCGCCCGTTAAATCCAGTTCGTTAAGATTCTCCATTGCCCGTTTAAACGCCCCCACCCCGGGTAAAACCACGGCGCAGGAAGAATCTATCTCGGATAATTTATTAGTAACCTTAACCTTTGCCCCCGCCAATTCCAAGGCCTTGGCCACACTTCTTAAATTGCCTAAGCCGTAATCAACGACGACAATGAATTTGCCCATTGCTCATGCATCCTTTCACAGGATAAATTGACTAAGAGGCGCCCCTTATGCGATATCTTCAAATCGCGGCCGCCGGTTTTCCCAATAACTTTAAAAGGCGCGGAAAACCGCCCGGCGATTTGCTTAATTTTATCCAGCGAAGCTTCCGGACAGGAAAGGATAATTCTGGACTGCGATTCGCCAAAAAACAAGCTGTCTGTTCTTATTCCCCCGTCTAATCCGTCAACCACCGCCCCCATCAAATGCTCCCCGTCACTAATACAGCATTCGGCTAACGCTGAGGCCAGCCCGCCTTCCGAACAATCATGCGCGGAACTAACCAACCCCGTTCTTATTGCTTCTAAAGCAACTTGCTGCACTGCCTGTTCCAGCGCTAAATCCAGCGCGGGCGGCTCTCCCCTAACCTGGCCGTGCAGTTCTTTTAAATACTCACTGCCGCCCAGTTCCTCTTTACATTGCCCTAACAGGACAACGCAGTCCCCGGCCTTTTTAAAATTCTGCGTGCAGACACGGGCGGCATCATCCACAATCCCCACCATCCCGATGGCCGGCGTAGGATAAATTGCTCCCCGGGGATTCTCGTTATAGAAAGAAACATTGCCGCTGATTACCGGCAGATGGAAAAAATTGCAGGCGTCAACTATCCCTTCCAGGCAGTTTTTAAACTGCCAATACCGGTCCGGCTTTTCCGGATTGCCAAAATTCAGGCAGTCGGTTACCGCGGCCGGCTCGGCCCCGGAACAAACCAGGTTTCT
>JAZDEE010000033.1:0-2001 GCA_043809065.1 Candidatus Omnitrophota bacterium
CGTAGAGACGCACTGCTGTGCGTCTCTACCTGCCGTGGAAAGATAACCTGCCTGCCGGAGGCGGGGGATGGGAGATATTGTTTTTCAGAAAGTCCGGTAAGAAAACGGGCTTTAAGCAAGCCTTCCTCCCATTCCCCCTGAGCCGTAGAATCCCAAACAATCCCGCCGCCTACCCCCATCTCCGCTGATTCGCCGGAAACAAGGATAGTACGGATAGGAATATTAAAATACAAATCCCTGTCCGGAGAAATATAGCCGATTGCTCCGGTATAAATTTTGCGCTCTTCATTTTCTAAACCACGGATTATTTCCATCGCCCTTATCTTCGGCGCGCCGGTAACCGAACCGGAAGGGAATAAAGCCGAGAAAAGCTTATACATCCCTATGCGGGGAGAAACTTGCGCGGTAACCGTTGAAGTCATCTGATACAATGTTTTATATTGCGCGACGGTAAACAATTTCGGCACGCGGATGGATTTACCGATTCTTCCCGCGTCATTCCTGAGTAAATCACAAATCATCAGGTTTTCCGCCCTGTTCTTCACGTCCTTCCAGAAACAAAACCTGCCGGCCAAATCCGAAACCAGGTTGCTCCCGCGGGGCCAGGTGCCTTTCATCGGCTCAGTAAGCATATAATCAGATTTTTTTTTAATAAAGCGTTCCGGCGATAAAGAAATAATTGTAAATTTATCCGCCTTGATATACGCCGGATAAAGAACAGGCTGGCGGCGTAAAAGCTCGCGATACAAAGCTAAATGATTCCCGGAAAAGTTAAAATGGAATTTCACGCAATAAGTTATCTGGTAAACATCTCCCCGTTCAATATGCCCGCGGATTATATCAATATGAGAACCGTAAGTTTCCCGGGTTACATTTAAACGAAAATCATCAACTTTAAACCCGCCGGATTTCACAAGGCTGGGCCTGCGGGAAACAGGCTGTTGGTAAACTCCCATCATCAATAAGGGAAAATCATACCTGTTTTTTTTCTCCAATCGCTCTTCAAAACAATAACCCGCCTCATAAGAAAGAAAGCCCGCGACATAAAATCCGTTTTCCAAAGCTTTCTCAATTTCCGTGAAAGCATTAACAAGATAGGCCGGCTCATAACAGCTTATCAGAGCTACCGGCCGGCTGAATTGCAGAGGATTATGTTCAAAATCTAAAAATACATCCACAAAATTTCCCCGTGTTTTTTATGAATTACCCAAATAATTCCCGTAGAGACAATTCATGAATTGTCTCTACAACGCAATGTTATATTCCGAAGTAGAGACGCACAGCGGTGCGTCTCTACCGCGGCGACTAAAATATTTAAAACTTTATCGCGGCGCTGACAAACGGGCCTTTAAGTTCTATTTTAGCGTAATCCGGGCTGTCTTTAGCTTTCAAAGAAACCAACCTATACCCTCCGGTAATACTGCTGTATTTACATAAATCGAACTTCACCCCGGCTTCTGTATCAAAAAAATAGCCGTATTTTCCGGCGCTCATTCCGGCGATTTCTCCATAGAACCCGAAATTCTTCCAGATTTCTTTTTTGTCATACGGTTTGACCGCCTTAAACGGATTAATTTCAAAAACCAGCCCACCAGTAGGCAATCCCGCGAGGAACTCTTCAGATTCACTGAGAGCAAGGCTTGGAGCGTCCAACGCGGATTTGCCGGCTACGCCTTTGACTTCCAAAATAGTCCCCGCTTTTATCTTCCCTTCAGAAACATTGATAAATTCCCAGATCCAGCCTAAACCGAAATACTGTAAATCAAGCTTTGAACTAACCTGCGCGCCTGCAGTATAAGTTTTTCCGTCAAAATCAATACTGCGCGTAATTGCCTTATCGCCTTCAAATTTTGCCTGAGTATAAAATAATCTTAATTTGCTGTTCGGGCCGGTATTCCAGATAAACCGTCCTTCAGGAAAATTCTCATCTTCAAGCCCTAAATCCGTTTTCAAATTCACATCCGTCCCGATATTAGACTCTTCAACCCTGGCTTTTGCCGA
>JAZDEE010000034.1:0-5207 GCA_043809065.1 Candidatus Omnitrophota bacterium
ATCAATGCCCAGATGTCCCCGGCGGAAAAATTGAAGTTAGCGGATTATGTAATAGATAATAATGGCCCCAAAAGAGAGACCCGGGAAAAGGTAAAAGTGATTTGGCGGACAATTATGCGGCCGAAGCAAATTGGCGATAGCAAAAAGTAACAACAATGTCAAACTCTAAACCCAAAATGTCTAAAACTCGAAATCGTAAAACCGGAAATTTGAACTTCTCTTTTTTGTTTTGATTTTTGGATTTGAAAAGGGATTAGAGCAGAGTAGAGAGTAAATAGTTTTTACAGTAACGGACAAAAGGGAGGCAAAATGGATATTGCGGAATTGAAAAATATGAAGGTAATGGATTTGGTTAAGTTGACCAAGAACTTGAACATAAACGGGGTCAGCGGATTAAAAAAACAGGATCTTATTTTTAAGATTCTGCAGGCGCAAACCCAAAAAGAAGGCAATATTTTTGGCGAAGGCATCCTGGAAGTGCTGCAAGACGGGTTTGGTTTTTTAAGATCCTCAGACTATAATTATTTGCCTTGTCCGGACGATATATATATTTCACCTTCACAAATCCGTAAATTTTCTTTACGCACGGGAGATGTGGTCAGCGGGCAGATACGTCCGCCTAAAGAAGGAGAAAAATACTTTGCTCTTCTCAAGGTGGAGGCAGTAAATTTTGAGAATCCCGAAAAAGCGAAAGACAAAATACTTTTCGACAATCTTGCTCCGCAATATCCTACCGAGCGTTATATTCTGGAAAATGATCCCGGGGATCTTTCTATGCGCATTATGGATTTAATTACGCCTTTAGGCAAAGGGCAGAGGGCCTTGATTGTCGCTCCTCCTTACAGCGGTAAGACCGTAATCATGCAAAAGGTGGCCAACAGTATAACTTCCAAGTATCCCGAGACCATTCCCATCATTCTTTTGATAGACGAGCGCCCGGAAGAGGTTACCGATATGAAACGTTCGGTTAAGGCGGAGGTTATCAGCTCTACCTTTGATGAGCCGGCCGAGCGGCATATTCAGGTAGCCGAGATGGTACTGGAGAAAGCCAAAAGACTGGTCGAACATAAAAAGGATGTGGTGATACTTTTAGACAGCATTACCCGGCTTGCCCGCGCTTATAATACTATTGCCCCGCACAGCGGTAAGATTCTCACCGGAGGCATAGATTCCAGCGCCTTGCACCGGCCAAACGGTTTTTTGGCGTGGCCCGTTGTGTGGAAGAAGGAGGAGCCTTGACGATTATTGCTACGGCCCTGGTGGATACAGGCAGCCGGATGGACGAGGTTATCTTTGAGGAGTTTAAAGGCACGGGCAATATGGAATTACAGTTGGACAGAAATCTTTTCCAGCGCCGAATATATCCGGCCATTGACATTAAACGCTCTAATACCCGTAAAGAAGAGGTCCTGTTGGATCCCGAAGAGCTCAAGAAAGTTTGGCTTTTACGCAAAGCCCTGAATGAATTGAGCAGTGTGGAAGCGATGGAAATGCTGGTGGAAAAATTAAAGAAGATTAAGACTAACGCGGAATTTTTATTATCATTAGATAAGTTAAAGCTGCTATAAAAAGGAGTGATGAAAAATGAAACCAAAGATTCATCCGGAATACAAAGAAACAACGGTAACCTGTGCCTGCGGAGAAGTAATCCACACCTGTTCTACAAAGCGCAATATCCGTGTGGAAATATGTTCCAAATGCCATCCGCTTTATACGGGGAAGCAAAAACTTATAGATTCAGCAGGCAGAGTAGAGAAGTTTAAACGAAAGTACGAAAAAAAGAAGTAAAACGGAAAGGAAGATTCTGCAGGCAATGTTTGCGCGGCTGGACAAAATAGAAACTCGCTATAAAGAGCTGCGGGAATTGTTAGCGCGGCAGGAAACTGTGCAAGACCGGGCGTTATACGCCAAGTCGGCTAAAGAATTCGCTGTTTTGGGTGAACTTGTGCAAAAATATAATGAATTCAAGTTTATAGCCGGGGAAATCCAAAAGGTAGAGACATTATTAGAACATAAAGACCAGCCGCAGGATCAGGAATTCTTAGACTTGGCCGTCCAGGAATTAGCCGAATTAAAAGAAAAAAAAGAAACACTGCAGCGTATTTTAGAAGACATACTTCTTGATGAAGGCGATGTCCAGCGGAATAAAAGTATCGTCATCGAAATCCGGGCGGGCACAGGCGGTGAAGAGGCTGCTTTGTTTGCCGCGGATCTTTACCGTATGTATACCAAATACGCGCAGCGAACCGGCTGGAAACAAGAGCTGATTTCTTCCCATCCTACGGAGTTGGGAGGCGTTAAAGAGATTATCTTTTCTCTCGCGGGACAGGATATCTTCAAAAAATTGAAATATGAAAGCGGGGTGCATCGGGTACAGCGCGTTCCGCTTACGGAAGCCTCGGGGCGTATTCATACCTCGGCGGTTTCCGTAGTGGTTTTGCCTGAACCGGAAGAAGTGGATATCCAGGTTGATCCCAAAGACTTGCGGATTGATGTGTTTCGTTCTACCGGTCCCGGAGGACAAGGGGTCAATACGACAGATTCCGCGGTCAGGATAACGCATTTGCCTACTAAAATTGTGGTTAGCTGCCAGGATGAACGTTCCCAGTTAAAAAACAAGGCTAAAGCTATGCGGATTTTGCGGGTACGTCTTTTAGACCGGATGCAATTAGAACAACAGAATAAAATCAGTCAAGAACGTAAGGCGCAGATAGGCACAGGGGACCGCAGTGAAAAGATTCGCACTTATAATTTTCCCGACCGCCGGGTTACCGATCACCGCATTAACCTTACGCTGCACAAGCTGGAACTTATTTTAGACGGAGAACTTGATGAAATAACCGGCGCCCTGCTGCAGGAAGAACGCAAAAAAAGACTGATGCTGTGGAAAGAAGCATAGATTTAATTAAAGAAGGCAGAAGCTGTTTAGAACAGCACGATATACCTAATTCCGGGGGAGAGAGTGAGCTTTTGCTTGGCCACATCTTAAATTGCTCGCGGCTTGAACTTTATCTGGATAACCGGCAAATTTCGGAAGAAAATCTTTGCCTTTTCCGGGATTTACTGAAAAAAAGGGTAACGGGAATTCCTTTACAGTATCTATTGGGCTGCACAGAATTTATGGGATTAAAAATTAAGACTGCTTTTAACGTGTTTATCCCTCGTCCGGAAACCGAGATTCTGGTGGAAGCGGTTTTAGATATGGCAGCTGAATATGGACGGCAATGTTCTATCCTGGATATCGGTACGGGAAGCGGAAATATCGCGGTAAGCTTAGCTAAATATATAAAAAACGCGGATGTTTTTGCTTGCGATATTTCCGATTTTGCTTTACAATTAGCCAGAGATAATGCTTTGTTAAATAATGCGCGGATAAACGTTATTAAAAGCGACCTGTTCTCCGCGTTTAAACAAACGGAACAGTTTTCTTTAGTAGTGAGCAATCCTCCATACATTAAGACAGCGGATATCCCTAAGCTTTCTCCGGAGGTCCAGTGGGAACCCAGGGCCGCTTTGGACGCGGGCGGCGATGGGTTGTTTTATTATTACAGGATAATAGATGAATCGGCGGATTATATGCGGGAAGAAGCGCTGCTTGTTCTGGAAATAGGGGATAATCAATACGCCGCAGTGAAAAATATAATTGAGCAAAGCCAATGCTTTACATTTGTAAAGGTGGTTAACGACAATAATAACAAAGAAAGAATTATTATCGCCCGAAAAATTCGGAAGATAAGATAGGACAGAGATGGATAAAATAGTGATAGAGGGGGGGAAACGGCTTAGCGGAACCGTGGCAATAAGCGGCGCTAAGAATGCTGCTTTGCCGATTTTGGCGGCGACATTACTTACGGAAGAAAAATGTGTTATAAAAAATGTTCCGCCGTTGCAGGACGTATTGACCATGGTTAGGATTCTGCGCAGTTTGGGCGCGAAAGCCCAAATCGAAGACAGCTTTGTTACAATTACTCCAGGACAATACAAATATTACACCGCTCCGTACAAATTAGTCAGCACGATGAGGGCGTCTATTTGCGTATTGGGGGCACTTTTGGCTAAAAAAGGCATTACCAGGGTGTCGCTGCCCGGCGGTTGTGTAATTGGCCCGCGGCCCATTGATTTGCACATTAAGGGATTAACCGCGTTAGGAGCCAAGGTTAAGATTGAACATGGTTATGTAGTAGCTAAAGCCCCGCAGTTAAAAGGGAACAGGATTTATTTAGGCGGACAATTTGGGTCTTCGGTTTTGGCTACGGCTAACGTAATGATGGCGGCTACGCTGGCTTCCGGAAAGACGGTGATCGAAAATGCCGCTTGTGAGCCGGAGGTGGCCGATTTAGCCAATTTTTTGCTGAAGATGGGGGCGAAGAATACCGGCCAGGGCACTCCCACTCTGGAAATAAAAGGAGTAAAGAAACTGACCGGCGCCGAACACAGTATTATTAATGACCGGATAGAAGCAGGCACCTATATCTTAGCCGCGGTTGTTACCGGCGGCCAGATTGCGATAAAAGGGGCGGATATTGCTTATCTGGGCGCGTTGATAGATAAGTTGAAGGAGATGGGGGTTTTCATTAAAGCGACGAAAGATATGATTTTGGTTAACGCGAAACAGAAATTGAGTCCTATAGAAATGACTACCCTGCCTTTCCCGGGCTTCCCTACGGATTTACAGGCCCAGATGATGGCCTTGATGTGTGTAGTTGATGGAATAAGCGTGATTACTGAGAAGATATATCCTGAGCGGTTTATGCATATCAGCGAGTTGAACAGAATGGGGGCGAGGATTATTAAAGAAGGTCCCAGCGCCATTATTAAAGGAGTGCACAAATTAAGCGGCGCGCCGGTTATGGCTTCGGATTTGCGCGCTTCCGCGGCCTTGGTTTTGGCCGGATTGGTGGCTGAGGGCAAAACAGAAATCTCCCGTGTCTATCATTTGGACAGGGGATATCATCGGTTAGAGAGTAAACTTTCGCGGTTGGGCGCCAGGATTTGGCGCGAAAAAGAGTAGGGACAGGCCCCTGTGCCTGTCCGATAAAAAATAGAAGGAGAAAAAACATGGCAGTAGTAATAAGATTAAAAAGATTAGGCACAAAAAAGAAACCGCATTCGAGAATTGTTGTTTGTGAATCAAGCAAGGCCCGGGATAGCCGTGAGATTGATAGTCTCGGTTATTACGACGCGTCCAAGAATCCGCCTTTTGTTAA
>JAZDEE010000035.1:0-3648 GCA_043809065.1 Candidatus Omnitrophota bacterium
ATATATGAATAGCTTTGGGATAATTTTTCGATCAAAACACGCAGGAGATTATTCACATAACAATAACAACCGGGTCCTTCGGGGCGGCCCATCACCAACAAATCAAATTTCTCACCCTCCACCAGGGCATCCTGAATTTGATATTCCAAATATCTGTCTTTAGTCATCCCCGGAGAAATCTTTGACGGATTTTTAGCAATATCATCCACAATAGCCACGATACTGTTTTCCGCTTTAATCCCCAGTTTTTCCCCCAGATTGGCATTCGGGTCAGCATCCACCGCCAGAATGGAATCATCGGGGTAGATCTCCATCAGTCGCCGGATAATCAAAGCGGCTAAGGTAGTCTTGCCTGTGCCGCCTTTTCCGCAGATTGCTATGGTATAATTTTTCTTCATTTTTTTACCGACGGAAATCGTTCTAAATCCGTGTGCGGGAAAAATAGGGCCGAGACATATTCATCCATATATGCCGGCTCCACGCTTAATTCGATATAGGTCATCTTGCGGGCTATTTCCTCCGCCTTTACCTTGGCCTCATAAGAAAGCAATATCTCCCGGGAACCGATTAAGGAGCTGTTGCCGATAAAAGAAAACCGCTCCCTGGCTATGTCGGGAAGCAAACCAATAGCCACGGATTTCTCAATATCCAGGTATGTGCCGAATCCGCCGGCCACATAAAACTGCTGCACATCCTTAAATTGCAGGCCCATCTTTTTTAAAAGCGCCTCCGCGGCGGCATAGATGGCCCCTTTGGAACGCTTCAGATTCTCAATGTCCGCTTCGCTAATAACAATATCTTTCTCGGAAGCGGCTTCCTTTTTATAAACCAGCACAAATTCCCGGCCTTCTGTTGTGGCCCTCAGCCGGGAAGGACATTGGCCGGTAAACTTTCCGTTGCGGTCAATAATGCCCCGGCGCATAAATTCCGCCAGACAATCAATATATCCAGAGCCGCAGATCCCCCGCGGGCGTTCGTCGCCGATAGTAGTAATCTTCAATTCGTCGTTCGTCCCTATCTCTACCCGCTGTACTGCCCCGCCGGCCGCGCGCATCCCGCAGGTTACCCCGCTGCCTTCAAAAGCCGGCCCGGCAGAAGCCGCGCAGCAAGCCAGCCATTCACTATTGCCCAAGGCGATTTCGCCGTTAGTGCCGATATCAATAAGCATCGTCAGCTTTTCCTGCCTATCCATCCCGCAGGCTAATACCCCGGCGGTAATATCCCCGCCCACATACGTGCTTACCCCCGGCACGCAAGCCAAAAGCCCACGCGGATTAACCTTGATGCCCGCTTCCGAAGCCCGGATCACCGGGACAAAATTAGCCGTAGGCACATACGGGTCGCGCCGGATATACATCGGGTCCACCCGCAAGAGGAGATGCGCCATCGTCGTATTACCCGCGCACATTACCCCATTTATATCGTTTAAATTAACATTATGCTCTTTAGCCAACTCCTGAATGATGGCATTGATGTTGTCGATTACGGCATGATGCAGTTTTTCCAGGCCGGCGCCCTCGGCCGCGTAAATAATGCGGGTAATCACATCATCACCGAAGGCGGCCTGTTTATTATACGTTACTTTCGCGCCCAACACCTTCTTGTTATTCAAATCCACCAATTGCCCGGAAACAGTAGTCGTACCGATATCCAAAGCAATCCCGTAATTTCTTCCCGCCGTATTTCCCGGCTCAATAGCGACCACTTCTACCGTGCCGTTTCTTTTTCCCAATAAGACAGTAACCTTCCAGTCACTTTCCCGGAGCAGTCTGCCCAGGCGTTTAATGTTCGTTAACCCCGTCTGCATGATCTGAATATCCTGTACTTTTCTGATTTCTCGATAAAGCCGTTCCAGGTCGCTGGCGGTATCGGCCGCCGTAGGCGCGGGCAGTTCCAGATAAATCTTGGTGGCCAGCGGGCTGTGTTTAAACAAATCCTTTTCTGCTAATATTTTTTCCCCTGTATCTATCTCTACTGCCTGGCTGTACATCCCTTTTAGCCGTAACAGGCGGGCATCTTCTTCGGAAATCTTGTCCAGGTCCAACTGAGACTCCGCGGGTATTTTCACCTCAACATCACTGTGCACGGTCGTCTGACAGGCTAAAACATAACCTTTGCGTCTTTCCTGCAAAGATATCCGCCCGGAAGGCTCAGTTTTCACTTCGCCCTTTTTGATAATCACTTTACAGCGGCCGCAAACCCCGTCGCCGGCGCAGCTGGAATTAATATACACTCCCGCTTCTATAGCCGCGGACAAAAGGTCGCGTCCTTTATTCACTTCGATTTGGACAGCCTGAGGATGATAAAAAGTAACGGTATAAGTATCTTTCGTCATCAAAACCTCTCTCTATCGGCTTAGGGCGTAGGGCATAGAGCTTAGGGCCGGTAGACACACACTCTTTACTCTACATCTTTAAAGGCCGGGCAGGCCCGGCCACTACAGGATTACGCCCTATGCAACGTTTTCAGAAACGCCGGCAGGCCGGAGGCCTCTTTGGGGCCGACGATAACTTCCCAGCCGGATTCCTCTTCCAGCTTCCCGCTGAGCACGGAAACATATCCGGGAATAATTACTTTCCGATGGGAAACCTTGTCTTTGATTCCGCATTCGGCAAGGGTTTTGGCAATGGTCTCGGCAGTAAACTTTTCCGCGGCCCAGGCCGTTAACACACTCATCCCTTCGGAATAAGAAGCGGCTATATAGGCAGGCACCCGGCTGGATTCCACCTCGGCTTCCACTGTGTAGTAAGTCAAAGAAAAATTGGTAGTAACAATCACCGGAGACTGATCATTCACCTGCCCTATCTCATAAACCTTGGCTTCCACCTGCAGCGGTTTTTGCGGGTCGGTATAAAGATTCTGCCGCAGGGTTAGAAGCGGCAAAACTTCCCAGGGTTCAGCTGCCTTTATAACCACAATACCGGCATATTTGGCAATATAGGCCGCCGCCTGCGTCATTTCCTGATAAGAATCTTCAGACTTAATTACCGCCATAGCCGGATATCCAAAAGGCCGGAATGCTTTTTTAAGCGCCAGTCGTCTAATCTGGGTTAAATCATTTATCTTCGCCGAGACACCTTTGACGCCGGAATCCAGCACAATATCCTCTACTCCCAGCGACACCGCTTGTTGAGACAGTTCCGCCAGCTCATCCAGATTATCCGCGTATACCGCCAAAGGGCAGGAATTATTTTTAGCCAGGGCCGCCATATTTTCCAGAGTAGCTTTTCCCGCGCTGTAGATTAAAGGCCTTCTTTCCTTACAGGCGGCGATAACCGCTGAAATTATCTTCGGTTCGTTACTCATCAGGATTAAATTCAAACGAGACAAAGATACCGCTTTCTTCACCAAAGATAAAAATGTGTCCGCGTTTCCGCTGGAACATTTCAAGGCGATTAACTCCACGGCGATTTTTTGCCCCACGCGTTCAAAATTCAATTGATTTATTTTGGCAATTTTAGCATCTATTTCCAATTCGCTGAGGGTGTCTTCGACCAGAACAGCCACGCCCGGAGGATGATAAAAGGTTTGTTCATGACGAAACATCACCGTCTCATTGCCTATCTCTAACTTCCCTTCTCCCGCGCCGATGACAACCAGCTTTATCGGCGGACGGGAGGCGCTTTCCAGTGCCTGCTTAGCCGTCTC
>JAZDEE010000036.1:0-8137 GCA_043809065.1 Candidatus Omnitrophota bacterium
CTGGATAAGAAGCGGGAGCATCTTACCAATCACCTGCTTTTTCCCTTGCCTTCTCCGGTATCCAAAGGTATTTTAGTCATTAAAACCGCCGATGGCAATCCGATGATTGGTCCGACCGCGGAGGATGGCAGGGATAAGGAAGACCTGGCTACTTCTGATGAGGGATTGCGAAAAGTATTGGCCGGCGCGCAGCGAATGATTCCCGCGCTGCGCCAAAGTGATATTATCGCCTATTTTGCCGGACTGCGGCCGGTCGCCAGACTTCGGCCTGGTGTATCCGCGAAACAAGGCGGGCGAACCAGACGAGTCGCCGGTGATGATTTTATCATTCGCCATGAAGAGATTGTGCCGGGTTTGGTTACAGTTGCCGGCATTCAGTCCCCGGGGTTAACTGCTGCCGCGGCCATCGCCCTTTTAGTCTGCAATATCTTAAGCGAGAACGGATTGTCCTTGAAAAGAAAGGCTGTTTTTCATCCGCGGCGGAAAAAGACGGCGCGTTTATTGGGCGAGCCTTTAGCGCGGGCCAAAAAATTGATTAAAAAGGATCCTGCTTATGGAGATATGGTTTGCCGTTGTGAACTGGTTTCGGCGGGAGAAATTAGGGATGCTATCCAGCAGGGCGCTAAGACACTCGACGGGATAAAATTCCGCACCCGGGCGCAAGCTGGCCGTTGCCACGGTAGTTTCTGCGCTACGCGGATTATGAAGATTCTTTCTGAGGCGACAGATGTTCCTTTAACCAAAATCAGCAAAAGAGGATGCGGCTCCGAGGTGGTCAAGGAGGATAGAGCAGGTGGTTAAGCGAGACTTAGTTATTGTCGGCGGTGGCCCGGCCGGCATGGCCGCGGCTGTTTCTGCTTATCAAAACGGGGTGCGCGATATCCTGATCCTTGAACGGGACCAGTATCTGGGCGGGATTCTTAACCAGTGTATCCACACCGGGTTTGGGCTGGAATATTTTAAGGAGGCCTTAACCGGGCCCGAATACGCTGAGCGGTTTATCCGGCAGATTAGCGGGATTCCGCGGATAGAAGTTAGTCTGCGTTCGTTAGTTGTCCGGTTGACGCCAGAAAAGGCGTTAACCTTTATAAGACCCGGTGCTTTGGAACAGATTAGGGCCAAAGCGTTAATCATGGCGACAGGCTGCCGGGAAAAGACGCGGGAGATGGTACATATTGCCGGGACAAGGCCCGCGGGGATATTTTCCGCGGGCCTCGCGCAAAAGTTGATTAACATTGAGGGGCTTCTGCCGGGGAAAAAAGTGGTTATCGTCGGTTCAGGAGATATCGGGTTAATTATGGCCCGGCGTCTTGTCCTTGAAGGGGCGGAGGTGCAGGCAGTTATTGAGATCCAGCCGCGAAGCCGGGGGCTTATCCGGAATATGGTTCAATGTATTGAGGATTTCGGCATTCCCTTTTATTGCCGCCATAAGATTCTTAGGATTTATGGCAGCAACAGAGTGGAAAAAGTAAGCGTGGCCCGGGTAGACGATAATTTGCGGGTAGTCAGCGGTTCGCAATTTGAAATCGCCTGTGATACGCTCTTAATTTCCGTGGGGCTTATCCCGGAAAATGAACTGATTGAAATGGCCGGGGTAGCAATGGACGAGGAAACGAATTGTCCGCGGTCGGATGAGTTAAATAAAACGTCTATACCGGGATTATTTGTCTGCGGGAATTCGTTTAAGGTGTACGATATTGTTGATGCTGTCTCCCGGGACAGCCATACCGCCGGCTGTCTGGCCGCGGAATATCTGAGGAAGGGTAAATGGCCAAAAGACTAACCTGTATTGAATGCCCCAAGGGCTGTGTTTTGTCAGTGGATATCCAGGGGAACAAGGTAGTTTCCATAACCGGCAGCGGCTGTCCTAAAGGGCAGAAGTATGCGTTATCAGAGATAGAAAATCCTGTCCGGATATTAACCACAACAGTATTGGCCGAGGGGCTTTCGCTTAAAATGGTTCCGGTAAAGACCGATCAGCCTATTCCCAAAGATAAGCTTTTCGCCGCGATGCGGGAAGTGAAAAAACTAAGAATCCATCAACCCGTTCATCCCGGCAGTATTATTGTGGAAAGGTTCTTAGGTTTGGAAGCAAACCTGGTTGCCACCCGGGATTGTCTGGAGAAAAATTGAAAGATTGTCGGATACGATATCTCTTTGCCATGGTCTGATGCTATGGTATAATTTAGAGCAGCGTAAAGTTCGGTGAGAAAAACCTTTATTGTCATTGCGGGTGTTTACTTCCCGCCATGATGAATTAAAACGTGTTGCAACAGTTTATTGCCGTAATATTATTATGTCTGAAAATGAAAAAAAAGCAATCGTGATTGGGGCCAGTTCCGGTATTGGGGCGGCCCTGGCGGTACTTTTGGCCGAGGATGGCTATGAGGTGGGGGTGACCGCCCGAAGGATAGAACTTTTGCGTGGTTTACAGCAGAGGATTCCTTCCCGCGTTGTCATCAAACAGATGGATGTTGCCCGCAGCGGGGAAGCAATGCTGCTTTTAGAAGAACTTATTGCCGAATTGGGCGGGCTGGATCTGATAGTGATTAATGCCGGTGTAAATCCGGGCAATGCCCGGTTGGAATGGGAACCTGAGTGGGAAACAATCAGTGTGAATGTCTGCGGCTTCGCGGCAATGGCTAATGTGGCCATGCGGCATTTCTTACGGCAAAATACGGGGCATTTGGTAGGGATATCTTCTATCGCGGGGCTAAAAGGAAGCGCTAAGCGCCCCTCTTACAGCGCGTCTAAGGCCTTTGTTTTCAATTATCTTCAGGGGTTAAGATTCCGGGCCAGGGGAACAGGCATTTATATTACGGACATTCGACCGGGATTTGTGGATACAATGATGATTAAAAAAACCAAGACTACTTTTTGGGTAGCGTCTCCTCAGACAGCGGCAAAACAGATTCTGCAGGCAGTGAAAAAAAAGGAAAAAACAGCCTATATAACCCAGCGCTGGGTGCTGATCAGCTGGCTGATCAGGATTTTGCCGGATTGGTTGTGCGGTCTGCAATATAAGAAAGAATTAGACCAAGATGCCTAAACGCGTGCATATTTATTACAGCGGCCGGGTGCAGGGAGTGGGATTCCGTTTTACCATAGAGCGTATGGCGTTGGAATCAGGACTCGTGGGCTGGGTAAAAAATTTACCCGATGGCCGGGTAGAGTTAGTTGTTGAAGGAGAAGAAAAAGCACTGGATAACTTTGTCCATAGAATAGACGTGGAATTCATGAGCTGCATTCGCCGGAAAGATATCCGGTGGGAAGATGCTTCCGGAGAATTTAAAGATTTTGAGATTAGGTTTATTTAGTATTCGTTGGTCCGTTATCCGTTTAGCTCGTTTGGCTCGTTTTTCTTGCTTGCTCGCCTCACGGCGAAGCCGTGGGCAGACAGGTTGTAGGGCCCGTTCCCCGAACGGGCCGAAAGACTTTGGTATTGGCTTATAGTTATTTATGTAACAATGTAGTAGGGAGTATGTTAAAAATGAGATGGGCAATAATTTCCGATATTCATAGTAATTACGAAGCGTTAACCGCGGTTTTATCGGCTTTATCCAAAGAGCGGATAGACCAATATCTTTGTACCGGGGATATAGTTGGTTACGGGGCTGAGCCGGACAGGTGTATTGCTGAGATACGCAAATTGAATCCTGTAATTGTAGCCGGAAACCACGACTGGGCCGGTGTTGGTTTATTTGAAGAAACGTCTTTTACCGATAATGCGACCAGCGCCATTGTCTGGACAAGAGAGCATTTAAACGAGGATAGCCGGCAATTCCTGAAAAGTCTGGTCTTAGTTTATGAGGGGAGCGGGATAACTTTAGTGCATAGCAGTCTGCACCAGCCGGAAAAATTCGACTACATTTTTACTCTCTTTTCCGCGGAAAAGACGTTTCATCTTTTAAAAACAAAGATTTGTTTCATCGGGCATTCTCATGCTCCGTTGATTTTTATTAATAAAGGGAAAAAGTGTTCGGTCCATTTTCAGAGCCACATGAAGTTGGAGAAGGAATGCGCGTATATTGTGAATGTCGGCAGTGTAGGACAGCCGCGGGACGGCGACCCCCGGGCTGCTTACGCGGTTTATGATAGTGAGCGGGACAGCATTGAAATCAAGAGGGTTGATTATGACATTCCCCAGGCGCAGGAGAAGATTATTCAGGCCGGTCTTCCGGAAATCTTGGCCCGGCGTCTGGCTGTGGGAAAGTAGGGGCGAACGGCTGTTCGCCCTTTAAAAACAAGAATGAACACATTGAACAAAGTCAAAAAAGAGATTGACCAGTTAAGAGAAATAATCCGTCATCACGATCAGCGCTATTATGGATTAAATGATCCTGAGGTTTCCGATACGGAATATGATCGGCTGATGCGCAGGCTGAAGAAACTGGAGGAGGCGCATCCTCAGTTGAAGACGGCGGATTCTCCCACTCAGCGGGTGAGTGAGACGCCTCTTGAGCATTTTCAGCAGGTTAAACATCGCCTGCCGATGCTTTCTTTGGATAATGTATATTCTTTGGAAGAGTTAAAAGAATGGGATAAAAGGGTACAGAAAGGGCTTGAACAGCGGCAAGAGGTTGAATATGTAGTAGAGTTAAAACTCGATGGGACAAGCGCCGCCTTTATTTATCAGCAGGGGAAATTCATTTTAGGAGCTTCGCGGGGGGATGGGCAAACCGGCGACGATATCACCGCCAATTTAAAGACTATTCGTACGGCAGCCTTAACGCTTATCCCCGGCAGGGAGCATCCGCTTCCGGAGACGTTAGAGGTGCGCGGTGAGGTTTATATGGAACGGGGAGATTTTGAGCAACTCAATGCGCAAAGAAAAAAGGAAGGCGAACTGTTGTTTGTTAATCCCCGTAATGCCGCTGCCGGTTCATTAAAATTATTAGACTCCAGGATAACTGCCCAGCGCAGATTGAAAAGCTTTATTCATTCATTTGGTTTTTTAGAAGGACCGGAGCAGTTCCAGACCCACTGGGAATTTCTGCAGACAGCGCGGGAATGGGGATTGTGCGTTAATCCTCATAAAAAATTATGCCGGGATATTAGTGAGGTGATGGCTGAATGCGGGAGGTGGCAGGAAAAGAGGGCAGAGCTTCCTTATGAAATAGATGGAATGGTCATTAAAGTTAACAGTTTCCTTCAGCAAAAAAGACTGGGCTGGACGATGAAAAGTCCCCGCTGGGCCGTAGCTTATAAGTTTCCGGCCCGGCAGGCCACCACTGTTTTGAAAAAAATTGATGTGCAGGTAGGCCGCACCGGGGTCTTGACTCCGGTAGCTATACTTGAGCCGGTGGAATGCGGCGGCGTGACTATCCAGCGGGCCACCTTGCATAATTTCGAAGAAATAAGACGTCTGGATGCGCGCGAGGGCGACAGGGTAATTATCGAGCGGGCCGGAGAGGTTATTCCTAAGATTGTTAAGGCGGTCCAAAGTGCGCGCGCGGGCACAGAGAAACGTTTTAAAATCCCTGAAATTTGTCCGGTCTGCGCGGCCAAAGTGGACAAAGAAAAGGAAGAAGAGGTAGCCTATCGCTGTTCTAATCCTTTATGTCCGGCACAATTGGAACGGGGCATAGAGCATTTTGCCAGCCGGGCGGCTATGGATATCGAAGGGATGGGGCCGGCTGTTGTGGAACAATTGGTGGCTGAGCAGATGGTGCGGGACTTCGCGGATATTTATGCGCTTACTAAGGAGCAGCTTTTACAGCTTGAGCTTTTTGGCGAAAAGAAGGCGCAGTCCCTGGTGGAAGCGATAGCAAAGAGCAAGAAACAGCCTTTTTCCCGTCTGCTGTTTGCCTTGGGTGTCCGGCATATCGGAGAAAAAGCCGCTTATCTTTTAGCCGGCAGGTTTGGCTCTCTGGAAAAACTGAGCCGGGCCACTGCGCAGGAATTAGAAGCAATTTCCGAGATCGGCCCGGTTGTGGCTGGTTCTATTATAGATTTTTTTCATCATCCCCAGACAAAAAAATTAATGGAAAAATTAAAGGAAGCCGGCCTTAATTTGAGTGAGCCGGTCTCTTCTCAAGTAAACCGGTCCCTGGAGGGCAAGACCTTTGTGTTTACCGGAGAGCTGCAGGATTTCAGCCGTAAGGAAGCCCAGCGGCTGGTACGCAGCTTAGGGGGCGATTTCTCTTCGCAGGTAAGTAAAGATACGGATTTTTTGGTTGCCGGCGCTGACCCCGGATCGAAATATAACAAAGCCAGGGAATTGGGGCTGAAGATTATTAACGAAGCAGAATTTAAAAGGATGCTCAAATGATGGTGAAAACACAAACGAAGGTGATAGTTTTTTCCATTTTTTATCTGCTGTTTGCCGTTTCCTTGTCCGGCTGTGAGGCTTTTCGCCGGAAATTTGTCCGTAAATCTAAGAGAGAAAAGGAAATCAAGGTAATCGTTGAGACCCGGGAATATTCCCCGCAGTATTCTGTGGAGGAGATGTATCAGCGATATTATTCTTTTTGGCTGGCCGCGCGTAACGAGCTGGCGGAGTTGTTAGATACGCAGGAGACGAATCATAAAAGAGTGATGGCATTTGCCCTTAAGGTTGAGGAGAATCTCACGCAGATGCGGGAGCTTCTTACCGGGGAAAAACAGGAAGTCCTGAATGCCTGCATAACAGAACAGCAAGATATTATCAGCCAGTTAAAGGATAGTGATTTAAACCGTGCCCGGAGATTACAGATTAAAAGCGCGTTGAATAAACAGAGAAAAAAAGTGCAGGGGGAATTTGCTTCCCGGTATATTAAAGAATATATTATACAGAAACCAGTAACCAGTAACTAGTAACCAGAGGACAGAGGACAGAGGACAGAGGACAGAGAACAGAATAGAGAGAATACAAGCCAGATGATAGAGAAATTGCCAGCATAGTTGGAGGCTTACCGGTTTCCAATAATCTATTCTTTGGTTTTTTCTGGTTACTGTACTTTGGTTTCTGGTTACTTTCGATAACCCGCAGAAAAATATGCTGATAGAAACGATCATTGTAGGTCCGTTGCAGGTTAATTGTTATATTTTGGCTTGTCCGCAAACCGGCAGGGCCGTGGTTATTGATCCCGGCGCTGATCCGGAAAAAATAACCAGGCGGATAAAAAAGAAAAATTTCAAAGTGGAGTATATTATTAATACTCATGGTCATATTGACCACATCGGGGCAAACGCGGTTTTGGGCGTTCCCGTATACATCCATCGGTTGGACGCGGATTTTTTACTCAAGCCGGAACTCAACTTGTCCGGTATGTTAGGCGCGCCTCTTAATTTCCCGGCGGCGTCTTTACTGTTGGAAGATAAACAAAAACTGCGCTTAGGTAATATTGAGTTGGAAGTAATCCATACCCCCGGGCACACCCCGGGTGGGATTTGTTTGAAGACTTCCGGGATTTGTTTTACCGGAGACACCCTTTTTGCTCAAAGTATCGGCAGGACGGACTTGCCTTACGCCTCTTACGAAACGATCTTGAACTCCATCCGCGGCCGGCTGATGAGTTTGGATGACAACGTAGTTATTTACCCCGGGCACGGGTCTTCTTCGACTATCGGAGAAGAAAGAGAAAACAATCCCTTTATATGAAAAAGCTGGCGGACGAGTTTTTGAATTATATTTCGGTGGAAAAAGGGCTGGCCGATAATACCATCAGCGCTTACCGCCGGGACATAAATAAATATATTGAATACCTGCGCAAAAATAAAAAGGATTCTTTTCCTAAAACAGACCACAGTGATATTTCTAACTTTATGTTTTCTTTGAAAGATAAAGGTTTAAGCAGCAATTCGATTGCCCGGGCCCTGGCGGCGATAAAGGTACTCTACAAATTTTTATCAGCGGAAGGCCATGTAAACAATGATGTAGCTTCTCTACTCAATTTTCCCAAACTGTGGAGGAAACTTCCCGAGGTCCTAAGTTTAGATGAAGTGGAAAAACTGCTGCGCCTGCCTAATTTAAAGACTTGGCGGGGGATAAGAGACAAGGCCTTCTTAGAATTACTATATGCCACCGGGATGCGTGTTTCCGAGGTATCCGGACTTAAATTGACGGATTTAAATCTGGATGTAGGTTTTATCAAATGCACCGGGAAAGGGCAGAAACAGAGGCTGATTCCTTTAGGCTCTTACGCGAGGGGAGCTT
>JAZDEE010000037.1:0-11553 GCA_043809065.1 Candidatus Omnitrophota bacterium
TATCTTTTAGTCTCTGCACGCGTTCTATTTCTACTATATCTATCCCTGTACCTATAATAATCATTTTATTAGTATGCCGATGCTATTGATTACTAATTAACGTCAACATTTCCCTCACCGCATTAGCCAATCCGGCAAAAACAGCATAAGCGATTATGGAATGACCTATATTAAGTTCCTCAATATATCTAAGTTTTACTACCGGCCGGACATTGTCATAATTTAACCCATGCCCGGCAAAAACTCTTAACCCCAGACTATGCGCAAAATTCGCGCTATCCGCAAGCTTATCCAGCTGCGATTGGACCTCCGCGGGCAAGACAGCATTAGCATACTCGCCGGTATGCAGTTCAATGCATTCAACTCCCGAGTTTCTCGCCGCTTCAATCTGGACTCTGTCGGCGTCAACAAAAAGACTAACGGCAATATTAGCCGATTTAAGCCGGCGCACAACCTGTCCTATGACTTTTTGCTGACCGGCCACATCTAATCCGCCTTCGGTAGTTAACTCTTCTCTGCGTTCCGGAACCAACGTGGCCTGCTCAGGCAAGACTCGCAGGGCAATGTCTACTATTTCCGCGGCGCAAGACATCTCCAGATTCAGCTTCGTCTGCACAGCATTACGTAACGCCCCTAAATCGGTATCGTTAATATGCCTTCTATCTTCGCGCAAATGACAAACAATGCTGTGACACCCGGCCTGTTCACACATTCGCGCGCCGGTTACAGGGTCCGGTGTTTTTCCCCGGCGAGCCTGACGGAGTGTGGCGATATGGTCAATATTCACACCCAACTTCATTCCGTTCACTTTACTCCCACAGCCTCTCCAATTACTTGAGCTAAACTATGCGCGGTATGATACACGCTATCCTGCTCCATTCCCTCAACCATTACCCGGGCAAGATTCTCTGTACCGGAATATCTTATGAATATCCTGTTTGACGGGCCTAATTTCTCCCTGGCCTGTTCAATGGCCTGGCTCAATTTGGGAATATGCTCTAATGGCTTTTTCTCTATCACCTTTACATTAACCAGCAGTTGGGGAAATTTCTGTAAATTCTCCTTAAGCTGGCTCAACTTTTTCTGGCGCTTACGCATAACTTTGATTAATTCCAAGGCCGCGATTAAACCATCCCCTGTAGTCGTCTGTCCCAAAAGAATTATATGCCCGGATTGCTCCCCGCCTAAATTCGCCCTGTTTTCCAGCATTTGCTGTAAAACATACTTATCTCCTACGTCTGCCCTAACCATTTGGATCCCCAATTGATTAAGCCACAACTCTAATCCCAGGTTGCTCATTTGCGTGCAAACTACCACATTACGGCTCAACTTCTTTTGCTCCAAGTAATACCTAACCAAAACAGCCAGGATTTGGTCTCCATCTAAGATATCCCCTTTTTCATCGGCAAGAATTACTCGGTCTCCGTCTCCATCAAAAGCTATCCCTATATCCGCATTATATCGCAGTACAGCTTTAGCTACCGTTTGGGGAAATAAAGTCCCGCAATCCACATTTATATTCTTTCCATCCGGCTCGTTATTTAAAACATATACTTCCGCTCCCAAGTCCTGGAAAATCCGGGGAACTATCCGGGAAAAAGAACCAAACGCGCAATCAAGCACTATTTTTAGGCCGGTCAATCGCTCGCCTTCTAAAGAGTTTTTGGCAAAATCGGAATATAATGAAATCAGTTTAGTCCTTTCCTCTCCCAGGTTATTAATATCAAAATCATACATTCTCTCGCTTAAGCGTATCCTGTTGAATATTTCCTCAATCTGCTTTTCGGCAAAAGGAAAAAGCTTATAGCCATCCGCATTAAAAAACTTGATCCCATTATCACTGCCGGGATTATGAGAAGCGGATATGGCAATGCCCAACTGCGCTTGCAAAGCCATAGTCAGATACGCAACACAAGGAGTAGGACAGATACCCACGCGAATAGCTTCTATGTCTTCCCGGCCGGCGCCGTTAAGAAGCGCCAATTCCAATTCATTCCCCGAATCCCGGGTATCCTTGCCCACTACTATTTTTAAAGGTTCAACAGACTCCGGATACCGTTCCTTAAGCCATAGTCCCAGGGCCTCGCCTAAAACAAAAATAGCTTCCCTGGTAAGTGGATATTTACCCACTTCCCCTCGTATTCCATCCGTACCAAATAGTTCCATCTTTTTTTCTTTCTTTTAAAAAATTTCTATAGAAACATCTAAGCGCTTGATAAATTTTAGGGTTTAGTCATTATTGGAGGGCGTGGAATAGCAGAAGTTCGGGGATGGTTCTTATTTAATTCTCCCGAAATATAAAACCAACTCGCAATTGCCAAGATAAGCGCGATTATCTTGAGTCCCAAATTACCCTGCTGCATCAGCGCGTCACCCTTATATTTACCTCGTCAAAAAATAATATTCTTAACAAGGATTACGTTTTTTTATCCTTCAGAAAAATATTGACCAGCCGATTTTTTCTAACAGTTTGTCCCAAAATATTGTGCAATGCCTTGGTTAAGGTTTCTTTATCAAGGTCCCGAAACAACTTCCCTTCTCTGGCCAAAGAAACATGCCCGGTTTCTTCCGAAACAACAATGACCACGGCATCTGTTTCATCGGTTAAACCTACTGCCGCGCGATGACGAGTCCCCAGGCTTTTACTAATCCGGGGATTCTGGGTTAAAGGAAACAGACACCCCGCGGCAACAATCCTTCCATTATGAATTATTATTCCTCCATCATGCAACGGCGTATGCGGCATGAAAACAGTCACAATCAACTCACTGTTTACCCTGCTGTCTAAAATAATCCCGCTTTCCAGATACGGTCTTAATCCTATTCCCCGCTCAAAGGCTATTATCGCTCCTATTTTTTTTCTGGACAGCGTAAAAACCGCTTCACTAATTTCATCAATTATTCTCTCTTCCCGGAAAAACAATCCCAAGATTGGTCCTTGCCCCAGCTGAGCTAATCCCCGTCTTAATTCCGGTTGAAAAATTATCAAAAAGGCTAATAAAAAAATAGTGAAAAGCTTAGGAAGTATCCAGCTGATAATAACCAATTGTAACTTTTGCGCTATAATTAACGATATGAAAAATAAAATGATCAGAAAAACTATTCCCCTGAGCACCTGAACAGCGGGGGTATCTTTAATAAATATCAACAAACGGTAAAATACATACCATAAAGTTACTATCTCTACTACCGGGCGCCAAAGGTATAAAAGTAGTCCTATTATCATACCGTTTCTCGAATATTATATTATCAAGATAATTTACTTAACTTTTCAGAGAATTTTCAGACGGATCAATTGTTTAAAATCGCGTCGGTCATTCTCAATGCCTGAGCCGTCTCTTTTACATCGTGCACACGCACTATATGCGCGCCATTCAAAACGGCGGCCACGACCGTGGCAATTGTCGGAAAAAGCCGCTCTTGAACCGGCAAATCCACAACATGGCCTATAAACGATTTTCGGGAAGTTCCAAGCAAAATCGGCAGATCCAAACAGGCAAAATCCTGCAGGTTTCTGATGATCTGCAAATTATGAATCCAGGTCTTGCCAAAGCCTATCCCCGGGTCTATAATCAGTTTCTCTTTCCTAATGCCCGCGGAATACGCCAAAGAAATACTTTCTTTTAAACTGCCGATTATCTCCGGAATCAGAGAAGCATACACGGGATACTGCTGCATAGTTTCCGGTGTTCCTTTTATGTGCATCAGCACACAGCCGGCATTCTCCCGGGCCACAACCGCGGCCATTTTATCGTCAAACTTCAACCCGCTGATATCGTTTACAATGCTTGCTCCCGCGTCTAAAGCGGCAGAAGCTACCCCGGCTTTCACAGTATCCACGGAAATAGGAACCTTGACCGACTTAGCCAGCATTCTAATCACCGGAACTACCCTGTTTTTTTCTTCTTCTTCAGGCACGTGAGTGGCGCCCGGACGAGACGACTCACCGCCAATATCAATAATGCCGGCTCCCTCTTCAATCATCCGCAGCGCCCGTTCCCTGGCTTTTTCCGGGGCATCATAAATTCCATCCCCGCTAAAGGAATCCGCGGTTACATTTATGACCCCCATTATCTTAGTAGTTTCTCCCAGCCTTAAACTACTTCCGTTTAAAGGTATCTCGAAAATCTTTCGATTCAACCTCTCTTGGCACATTTCACATCGGGAGTGGTTTTTTGCCTATGCCGGTGACTTCCTTCACCTGCTCAACCGTCAAGACTTCTCTTTCCAAAAGGGCATTGGCTAGTTTTTGTAATTCTTCTTTATTCTTACTTAATGTAACTTTCGCCTGTTTATAACAAGAGTCTACTATATTATGGATCTCTTCGTCAATCAACAAGGCAGTCTGATCGCTGTAATTTTTATGTTCTAATATATCCCGTCCCAAAAAGACTTCCCGCTCTCTTTTTCCAAAGGTGCGCTGCCCCAGTTTTAAACTCATTCCGAATTCGCAAACCATCCTTTGCGCTAAATCCGTAGCTACTTCCAAATCGTTCTGCGCCCCGGTGGTTATCTCCTGCAGCATAAGTTCTTCGCTTACGCGTCCTCCGAGAGTCATGGTAATGTCCGCCAGCAGTTTCTTCTTTGTGTAAATATGCCTGTCTTCTATGGGCGGAGTCATAGTATATCCCAGCGCCATGCCCCGAGGCAAAATGGAAACTTTATGTAACGGATCAGCATCAGGCAGCAATAAAGCTAACAAGGCATGCCCGGCCTCATGAAAAGCGGTCAATTCTTTTTCTTGCTTGTTAATCACTCTGGATTTTCTTTCCGGTCCGGCAATGACACGTTCAATAGCCGTCTCTAATTCTTTTATACCGACTGAATCTTTATTATCACGGGCAGCCAACAAGGCCGCCTCGTTGGCCAGATTAGCCAAGTCCGCTCCGGAAAATCCGGAAGTCTGCCGGGCTATCGGTTTTAAATCTATCCCTTCAGTCAATTTGACACTGCGCATATGTACTTTTAGGATTTCTTCTCTGCCGACCAGATCAGGACGGTCAACAACTATGCGGCGGTCGAATCTTCCCGGACGAAGTAACGCCGGGTCAAGCACGTCCGGCCGGTTGGTCGCTGCCACTAAAATAACGCCCTCCTGGGTATCAAATCCATCCATTTCCACAAGCAGGGCATTCAGCGTCTGCTCCCGTTCGTCGTGGCCTCCGCCGATTCCGGCAAATCTCTGCCGGCCCACAGCATCTATTTCATCTATAAATACAATACACCCCCGGCCGCTTGCGCGCGCGGACTTCTTGGCCTGTTCGAATAGATCCCGCACCCTGGACGCGCCCACGCCCACAAACATCTCTACAAAGTCCGAACCGCTGATACTAAAGAAAGGAACATTGGCCTCGCCGGCGACTGCCTTGGCTAAAAGGGTTTTTCCGCATCCCGGTGGGCCTAAAAGAAGAATTCCCTTAGGAATCCTTCCGCCTAACCGCTGAAACCTCTTAGGGTCTTTAAGAAACTCGATGACTTCCTGCAGCTCTTCTTTCGCTTCATTCACGCCGGCAACATCTTTAAACGTGGTTTTTAATTTATCCGCGGATAACTCTTTAGCCCGGCTTTTTCCGAAAGAAAGGATTTTTCCGCCTCCCTGCGTTGCCCCGCGATAAAAGAAAAACCATAAGAAAAAAATAAAGACCAGCATAGGTCCGAGAGAATAAATCAGTCCCGTCCACCAACGCGTGGATTTGATATAAAATTTGGGCACGTTTTCTCTTAAGACTTGCAATAAGGCATCATCCTTTTCCGGAACATTCACAGTGAAGCTCCTGCCGTCGCTCAACTGCCCGTCAATAATATTTTCGGTCATCGTCGCGCTTTCTATCCGGTTGGTTTCTTTATTAGCGCTGACTATCTGATAAAATTCGCTATAACTATATTTTTCCGGCAGTCCTTGGATAGTAAAATTGCCGGCTCTTAGTAAATAACCTGTGCCCAAAATTATTATTAACCAAAGCAACAGCGAACGGATGATTCTACTCTTAGGTGGAGGTGGCATACCTTTATTAATGCCTGGCGGCGTAGGTATTCCGCTATGATTTCCCATATCTTCTCCTTAATCTTGAGACCAAAAGCGCCCAATCTTTATGTCTAAAATTTGGGATATTTATCTTTCCGTAACTTCTTTATTCTATCAGAGATCGGCTGAACTGCCAAGCCTTATTTTACCTGACTTCTTTTGTAAAACACTATAGCTGCCTCTTTTTTTACCGCGGAAATTTCCGCCGGTAAATCCACAATTGTCCCTTTAGGCCTCTTTTCCACCATGTCCTCCAACTCTTTCCAATGACGAAAATCTATCCGGCGCACATCGCCTTTTATTCTCGTAATGGCCAAACGCACTAATTGTTTCTGCAGCGCTTTGTGCAAATGAAGGAATTTCTTCATATCAAGGGCAACGCTATGTTCTGAACAATCTTTACTAACCGCGCTAAAACTTTTCTTGCCGGCTTCCTCCAGAAAGTCAAAATCTTCAGCTACATTTTCGGAAAGAGTTACTAAGGTCTCTTTTATTCTGGGATTAAACTCTTTTTCCAGATACGGAATCAGTTTATTGCGAATCTTATTACGGCAATAGACATCTTCCAAATTAGAAGAATCAATCCGATAAGTGATTTTTTTAGCGCTAAGAAAACGCAGGATCTCCTTCCGGCTCACTTCCATTAAGGGCCGGATGATCAAACAGTCTTCCATCTTTCTGGTCACCGGCATTCCTCTTAACCCGGAAAGCCCGCTTCCCCGCAAAAACCGCATTAATATAGTTTCTGCCTGGTCATCCTCTTGATGTCCCAGCGCTATCTTGGATAAAGAATTTTTCCTGGCCGCGCAAGAAAGAAAATTATAGCGCGCCTTACGGGCAGCTTCTTCCACGGATAACTTTTCCTCCCGGGCAAAATCCCGGACACAAACCTCCTCATAACTTAAAGGAAGACAAAGCCGTTTGGCTATCTTTCGCGCGAACTCGGCATCCAGTCCCGCGTCTTTTCTCAGCATATGATTTAAATGGGCCAAATGCAGATAAAGGCGCCATTTCTTTTCCATCTTTTTTAAAAGATACGCCAAGGCTACCGAATCCGGACCTCCGGAAAGCGCGATAAGCACCCTGTCCCCGGGCGTCAGCATATTGAATTTCCGGATAGTTCCTTCTATTTTCTCAAGAAGCATAACGATGATTTTACCGATAAAGTTTAGGGAGAATTAAAAATTCCCTTTCATGACTGAAATACTCAAAGAATATATAAATCCTGCCAGCGCCAGCCAAAACAACAACACATTTACAACCCACTGTCCCCGGGTAAAGTATTTTTTATTAAGCAAGTAAAGAAAGTCGTCTTTGATACCCGCCCAGTTAATTCTATTGACCGCCAAATAGTATCCATAGCGCAGCATAAATAAAATAATCAGAATATAAGATATAATAAATACGATTTCATATTTAGTTTCCTGGGGATTACTGAAATATCTGCCCGTCACTATATCCTGGAACAGGCGCTGAAAACAAAATACCGCGCCGGTAATAAGGCCGGCAAAAAACAATATCGCGAGAGCTCTTTGCCAGGATATCTTTACCATATATTGCCTCCGTCTAACTCGGATTTTGGTTTAATTCGGACGGACGGTCCGACCCTACTCATCAAAAAAATGGCCCCGACTAACCAATTTTCCCGCAATCATCGCGAATAGTATGCCCCATGCCGGAGTCAGCAAATTATCCACAGCATCAAAAAGCTTTTGTCTTTTTTCCGTAGTATATTTATACTTCGCGCGACACACATCTTTAATCAGAGAAACAGAATATTTATATTCGGCTCTCAACGGCGCCGCCGAAGTCCAGATAAAAGCCTTAACTAAAATATTACAAGTAATAAGACCCGCGACTACGCATACGGCAACACAATATACACAGGTTAATTTTTTCATTTAGAAAATAATGGTGACGGCGAGTGGATTTGAACCACTGACATAGCGGGTATGAGCCGCTTGCTCTGCCAGGCTGAGCTACGCCGCCATAATTTCAAACATGGAAAAAAGGAATACCTTCTCCATTACCAAGAACCTAACGCGCTATCCGGGATAGAATAGACTCCGCTGCTTTTTTACCGGAAAGCAGCATCCCGCCAAAGACCGCGCCCATGCGCGGCAAACCATATACCGCCGAAACGCTCATTCCGGCTAAATATAATCCGGGATACGCTTCCTGAGTATATTCCACAATGGCATCTTCCGCTTTTTCCGCCCACATTGAGCTTTCCCCCATAACTTTGCCTGTAGGGGTATTAAATTTAACCGCGGGATTCTTCCGTTCAATTACCCGCGCTACATCGGCTTCGTGTCCGGTGGCATCAACCACAAATTTGGTTTTAACGGCCAGAGGGTCAACGTGCAGACCAGCCATCTGCACGGCGGTCCAGTTCAACACTAATCCGCTGATGCGGTTTTTCTCGCGGATAAGCACATCTTCCACAAAAACAGCCGGATATATTTTTGCTCCCGCATCTATAACTGCTGTCCCCAACTTAGCCACCATCTCTACTGAATCCGCGGTATACAACCGCGGAGAGAACTCTTTTATTTTTATTTTCATATCCTTAATAATAGGCAAGGCTGCCTCCTGCACTACAACTCTGGGGAAAAGCATGCCCCCGCCCGGCATTCCTCCGCCATAATTGAGGCGTCTCTCGAAAATAGACACTTTTGCCCCGGCCCGGGCCAGGTAATACGCGCAGGTTAATCCGGAAGGCCCTGCTCCAGCAATACCGGCATCTATTTCCAGATTATCTAAAAAGTCCTTAATCGCTGTCTCTACTATTGCTCTGGTAATCTGTGTCTCTTCTATTCTCATGGTAACCTCTTATTTACTATGATGGTCCTGCTTTAATATATTAGAATATTTTATTTTACCTAAATCTGCCGCGCAAGTCAATCCGGGAACATATTATTTCCGTCTTGTTATAATCAGGTCTTTAGGCAAGTTTATTTCCTTTTTTAAGCCTTCAGATGCATAGACAATCAACCGGCCCTCGGCAATACAACCAATAATTACCTCTGTGCCCTTAAGCTGTTCTATTAAATCCTGTCCTTTTTCCGGGCCTAAAACAAATACGGCCGTAGATAAAGCATCCACAGTAATACAATCATTGGCTAATACTGTCACACTGGCCGGAACCTCGGCACAAGGATAGCCTGTCCGGGGATTAACAATATGGCTGTAGCGCCTGCCCTTAATTTCCACAAAATTCTGGTAATCACCAGAAGTGGCCACGGCCCTGTCCCGCAAAGCAAGCGTAGCCAACATTTCGCTGCTCCGGCGGGGATGCCGCAGGCCGATTTGCCATTTCGCTCTTCCTTTGGCGCCTAAGGCATAAATATCGCCGCCGGCATTAATTAAGGCTGAATGGATCCCGGCCTCTTTTAAAATCTTTATTGCCCTGTCTACCGCGTATCCCGCGGCAATCCCCCCCAAGTCTATAGACATTCCCTGATGCGGAAGAAAAACCGTGTTTTGTTCTTGATTAATTTCAATATATTTATAACCAACCTTGCTGAGGGCTTGTTTAATCTGGCTGTCTGTGGGAACCTGCCGGTCCTTTTTACCCTTATCAGTTATTCCCCAAACTTCTAACAGCGGATATATGGTAACATCAAACGCGCCGCCGGTAAGTTGAGAAAACCTTATAGCCTGTTCTAAAACACTTATTGTCTCCGCGCTTACTTTTACCGGCTCTACACCCGCAGAAATATTGATTCGGCTGATATCGCTCTGCGGAATAAATCTGCTCAATAACTGCTCTACCCTGCTGATCTCCTGACTCGCCCGGCCAATTGCTTCCTTAACTGCCTTATCTGATTTATCCCGGTCAGCTACGGTAATCTCTACAAATGTCCCTAAAGCCGGAGCAGATTCCTGGATATCTTTCGTTCCCGCACAGCCGGATAAAAAGACCAAAAGATACAGAAAGACAACTCTCATTATAGGACATCCCGGAGATCTATTTATTATCTATAAAAGTTGAGGACTGTCTTCAACACCCCTCACCCCAGACAGTCCCGAAAATAACCACTAATTTTAATATTCAAGAACAATGGCCCCTATACTGTAACCTCCTCCGATCGCCGTCAAACCAATTTTATCGCCGCGTTTTATTTTTACGCCGTTAATATCGCCGCGCAAAGCCATATCCAAACTTATCGCCACAGACGCCCCGGAAGTATTCCCAATAATATCAATCACCCGGCAAACCTTATCCGGACTAACACCCAGCTTCTCAATCAAACCGCAGGTAATCCGCCGATTGGCCTGGTGGGGAATAATCAGGCTCAATTCTTCTAAAGAATAAGGACTCTGTTCCAAAGCCTCCTGCAGCGCTTCGGCCAGCCCATTGACCGCCTTTTTCAACACCCGCGGACCGCCAGGCATAGCCAATGTGCTGCGCGGCACAAAGGCCTTATCGTCCTTTTTAATTACCGCCGAAGGCGCGGTAGCATTGGCGTTTTTTAAATCAAAATGTTCGGCAAAATTCGAACTTAAATACGGAGGACTGCTAATGCCTCCTTTTTCGGCGGCCTGTAAAATAACTGCCCCGGCTCCGTCAGCAAAAAGCACAGCGGTGGTCGGATCTCCATAATTAGTCACGCGGGAAAGTGTCTCCGAAGAAACCACCAGAATAGTTTTATACATCTCCGACCGGATCAACGCGTAAGCGCAGGATAAGGCATAAATAAATCCCGCACAGGCAGTATTTAAAGGAAACCCTCCGGCCCGGCCCGCCCCAATCAAATGCCCTAACGTACAGGCTAAGTTAGGAATATCCCGCGTAGGAGTAAAACTGGAAACAATGATAAAATCTATATCTTTACCCTCTATCCCGGCAGCAGACAACGCCCGTAAAGACGCCTGCGCGGCCATCGTTTCCGTATCTTCATCCTGCACAAAATATCTTTTTTTTAATCCCGGTTAGCTGTTCTACCCATTCCGCAAAAGGCATACCGGCCCGCTGATAATCAAAGTTATTCACCAATTGTTCCATCTGCGCATTATCAATATTTCTTTTAGGTAAATATGCGCCTGTGCCGATGATTTTCGCGCATTTATACATCTTTCTTTACTTCCTTTATAATCTGATTACGTTCATCCACATAAACTACTTTCGGCTTAAAGGCCGCGGCCCGGGCATCCTCAACTAAACAATAAGAAATAATAAATACCCTCTCTTTAGGTTTGCCCATATGCGCTGCCGGGCCATAAAGGCAAATAATCCCCGAACCAGCCTTTTCGGCAATGGCATAGGTTTCAAATCTTACTCCCGTATCTAAGCTGAGCACATGAACCTTTTCATTAGGCAGGATATCGGCCAGTTTCATCAACGCGCTGTCAATGCCGATACTCCCGGCGTAATTTATTTCAGTCCGGGTAATGGTTGCCTTTTGGATTTTGGATTTATACATTATTCTCAGCATTTTTTCCCGTTCACTTTCGCGAGACACGCTCTTCCGTCAAACATCTCGTCCCGGCTAACGAATTAACGTATCAATAGTCTTCTGCGCATC
>JAZDEE010000038.1:0-10133 GCA_043809065.1 Candidatus Omnitrophota bacterium
ACAATGTTTAAATTCTAAAAATACAAATGACCCAAACATATACCTAAAGAATATTGTTTTGAACATTTGAGCATTGGAGAATTCGAATTTGTTTCGAATTTCGGATT
Organism: Candidatus Omnitrophota bacterium; assembly: GCA_043809065.1. Classification (GTDB taxonomy): domain Bacteria; phylum Omnitrophota; class Gorgyraeia; order JAFGHF01; family JAZDEE01; genus JAZDEE01. The sequence continues at coordinate 108 of JAZDEE010000038.1, forward strand.
TCGTGCTTCGAATTTAACAATAATTTATGTGACAGTGTACTACAGGGATACGGATGAGATTTAGATATGTAGATAGAGGTAAGAAAGATACGCTTATTTTGGTCCCGGGCTGGGCCAGCGACTGGCGGATCTTTTCGCTTTTAAATTTAGAATTTAATTATCTTTTCCCGGTCCAATTTTCCCCTTTTACTTTTAACGAAGACCTGCTGCGTGTATTGGAAGAGAAAAATATAAAAAAGATTTCTCTCCTGGGGTGGTCTTTAGGGGGATTTGTCTGCGCGGGATTTGCCGCTCAATATGCCGGATTGCTCAAGGAACTTATCTTAATAAGTATAAGAGAAAAATATACCAGCGGGGAAGTAGCTGCTGTGCGCAGTCACCTTAAGAAAAACAGGCAGGCCTGTCTTTCTTGGTTTTACGGCCGCTGTTTTCCCGAAGGAAGAACAGCGCTATTGTTTAAGAATAGACTACTCAAGGATTATAACGAACATTTAAGCACGGACTATTTACTGGACGGGCTGGATTATTTGGAGCGCGCGCGGATAGATAGCGCAGCCTTGCGCGGGTTAAAAAAAATCAGGATTATCCATGGAGAGCGCGACCGGATTGCCCCAATTTCTGAGGCCGTGAGTATCCGCGGCAGTTTACCCCGCGCGGAATTTATTCCCATTGCCGGCGCCGGGCACATTCCCTTCTGGCAGGAAGGATTTGAGCAATATGTTGTTTTGAAAGCCAATAAGGCAGAGCGCGATGAAAGAAGAAAATAAAGAAACAATCAGAAAAAACTTTTCCCAATGCGCGCCGTACTATGACCGGTATTCTTCCGTGCAAAATCTTTGCGCGGAGGGGCTTATTGAACGAATTCGGGGGAATAATTTTGCCAATATACTGGAAATCGGCTGTGGAACAGGGAATTATACGCAGCTTTTAACAGGACATTTTCCCCGGGCCAGGATAAAGGCGGTGGATATTTCCCCGGAGATGATTAAAATAGCTCAACAAAAGTTTCCGCCGCCTAATGTGGATTTTATTGCCGGCGATGGGGAAAAGATAGATTTTCCGGATAGTTTTGATTTAATAAGCTCCAATGCGTCTTTTCAATGGTTTGCTGATTTGCCGGGAACACTGTTAAAATACAGGGGGCTTTTAGCTGACCGGGGACGGATAGCGTTTTCTTTATTTGGTCCGGCTACTTTTGGAGAATTAAATGAATCTCTGCGCGTATTTTTTTCTGGAGAGATGTCTATAGCGGCGTATAGTTTTACGAGCGGGCAGGGAATCAAAAAAATACTGCGGAATATTTATCAGGATACGGCGGTGGAAACTAAAATCTTCCGGGAAAGATTTGACTCTATCCGGCAATTACTAATGAAAATAAAGTATACCGGAACAAGAGGAAATGGTTTGGCCCAAAGACGCTTGTGGACAGCCGCCGCTTTACGGGGGCTGGAACATATATACAGAAAACAATTTAAGGAGATTATAGCGACATATGAGGTTTTCTTTTGCCGGGGGGTAAAATGAGCCGGGGGATTTTTATTACCGGGACGGATACCGGCGCGGGTAAGACCGTTATATCCGGCCTGTTAGGGCGGTATCTGGCGGAAAAAGGATATAATGTGATTACCCAGAAGTGGGTGCAGACCGGGGACATCCAGGATGTAGACAGGCATTTGGGCTTGATGAAAATATCCCGGCCGCGAATAAAGGACTGCCTGTCCCGGGTGTGCCCTTATAATTTTAAGTTTGCCGCCTCCGCTCATTTAGCGGCGTGTCTGGAACGAAAAAAAATTGCCCCCGATAAAATCAAAAGAAGTTTTCAATATTTGTCCCGGAGATTCGATGTTGTTATTGTGGAGGGAACCGGCGGGGCGCTTGTCCCTTTCAGCCGTAAAGGTTTAATCATAGATATAGTAAAAGAACTGCATTTGCCGGCGATTATTGTGGCGGCGAACAAATTAGGCGCTATCAATCATACGCTTTTGACTGTGGAGGCTCTGCGTAAAAGAAGGATAACTGTAGCCGGCATTATTTTTAACAATATAGATCAAAACGCCGATGAGCGTGTTTTAACTGATAACATCAAAATAATCAGAACGTTAAGCGGAGAAAAGGTATTAGGCATCCTGCCGTATCGGGAAACGGACGAATGCCTTTATCGGCAGTTTGTGCCGATAGGGAGGAAGATTTTATCGCGATGGATCCCTGGATAAAAAAAGATAGACAATATATCTGGCACCCCTATACCCAGATGAAAGACTGCGCGCGAATGCCGCCTGTTCTAATAGAACGGGCCAGGGGGCTTAAGCTGTTTGACCGTCAGGGTAATTATTATTACGATACTATTTCCAGTTGGTGGTGCAATGTGCATGGACATAACCATCCGTTAATCCAGGCGGCAATTAAAAAGCAGATCAGCCGTCTGGACCATGTCTTGTTTGCCGGGTTTACTCACCAGCCGGCTATTTCTCTGGCCGAACAGCTGACGGCGCTTGCTCCGCGAAACCTGACTAAAGTATTTTATTCGGACAATGGTTCTACGGCTGTGGAAGCGGCACTGAAGATGTCTTTTCAGTCCTGGCAGAATACGGGAAAGCGGGAAAAGAAGAAATTTGTTTCTTTAGACCGGGCTTATCACGGGGATACTTTGGGAGCGATGTCGGTCAGCGGGGTCGAATTATTCAACGCGGTATTCAGTCCGTTAATGTTCGCTTCTTTGAAGGCGCCGGCGCCTTACTGTTACCGCTGTCCGATGGGCAAAGAGCGGCATTCCTGCCGTATCGAGTGTATTGAGCCTTTAGCCAGGCTTTTGCGGGAGCAGCATAGCCGGATTGCCGCGTTGATCTTAGAACCTCTGCTTTTAGCTGCCGGCGGTATGATTATTTATCCGGCGGAGTATTTGCGGCAGGCGGCGGCTCTTTGCCGAAGATACGGCGCGCATTTAATATTAGATGAGGTTGCCACCGGTTTTGGCCGCACGGCCCGGATGTTTGCCTGTGAACACGCGGGCGTTCAGCCGGATTTTATCTGCCTTTCTAAAGGACTGACTGCCGGCACACTGCCTTTAGGCGCGACTTTAACTACGGATGAAATCTATCAGGCTTTCTATGATGATTACGAACGTCAGAAAACGTTTTATCACGGCCATACCTTTACGGCTAATCCTATCTCCTGCTCAGCCGCTTTGGCCAGCCTGGAAATATTTGCCCGGGAAAACACGTTGGCTAAAGTAAAAAAACTGCTGCCGGGTTTTCATCGCGGATTAGAACGGTTTCGTGGACTGCCTGCGGTAGGAGATGTCCGCTATATCGGATTGGTGGGCGCGGTAGAATTGGTTAAGGATAAAGAGAAAAAAATTCCTTTTGCCGGGACCGAAATGGCGGGGCTTAAGGTTTATCGGGAGGGATTAAAAGAGCGGCTTATTCTTCGTCCTTTAGGGGATGTGATATATTTGTATTTACCTCTCTGCGTAACCAGGGATGAAATTAATATCATTTTGGAAAAGACATATAAGGTTATCCGGAAAATCTTCCCGAGAATTTAGCGAAAATTAGAATTAGGTTGAATTAAATATAAATAGTATTATAATAATAAAAAATAGGGTAAATCGACAATGAAGGTATTGGGAATTTCCGCGTCCCCGCGCCGGGGCGGTAACTCAGAGGCGCTTTTAGATAAGGTATTGGAAGGGGCAGGGGCTTGCGGGCTGGAGACGGAAAAGATTATCCTGAATGAGCAGCAGTTTCGGCCTTGCCAGGAGTGCGCCGGCTGCCGCCAAACAGGCCGCTGTGTTATTGATGACGCGATGCAGGCTGTCTATGCCCGGCTGGATGCCGCGGATATTGTTATCCTGGCTTCACCGATTTTTTTCGGCAGTCTTTCCGCCCAGTTAAAAGCAATGATTGACCGCTGTCAGTGTTACTGGACAGCTAAATATGTTTTAGGATATCATCGGGGGGGCAGTCCGGTTAAAAAAGGATATTTGATTTTAACCAGCGCTGCTGATAAGAAACGTTTTTTCCAAAATGCCGAAAGCATAGTGAAGAATCTTTTTGCTGTTTTAGACATCGAGTTTAAAGATAAACTTTATTGTCCGAATGTGGATGAACCCTTCGACTTCGCTCAGGGCAAAATTTTAGAGCATCCGGATTGCCTGCGGCACGCTCTGCAGTTAGGCAACAGTTTGGGCGGCGGTTGAATCCGATGAAAATTTTACTGCATATATGCTGCGCGGTTTGCGCGGGTAGTTGTGTTTATAGACTGAGGGAAGAGGGGTATGAGGTCCAGGGATTGTTTTATAATCCCAATATCCAGCCTCCCTCGGAATATTTGAAGAGACTTCAGGCTACGGAAGAATTAGCCCGGCAGGAGAAATTTCTTTTGTTCATCGGTGATTATGATTTGCATAACTGGTATAACCGGGTGGAAGGACTGGAAAAAGAGCCTGAGGGCGCTCGAAGATGCGCGGAATGTTTCCGGCTGCGCCTGCAAAAGACTCAGGAAATAGCTAAAGAAAAAGACATCCCTGTTTTTACTACTACGCTGACACTCAGTCCGCATAAGGATGCCCTGAAAATAAACCAGATTGGTCAAAGCATAGGTAAGGACGCATTTTTAGCGCGGGATTTCAAAAAACAGGATGGTGTCAAAAAATCCGCGCAATTAGCTAAAGAATATTGTCTTTACCGGCAAAACTATTGCGGATGTATTTATAGCAGGGGACAGGCATACCTCTCCCCCATATAATATGTTAAGGTTAAATTCGAAGCACGCCAAGCCAGAGGCTGGTCCGCCTCTGGCGGAAAATCCGAAATTCCTGCCTACCGGCAGGCAGGTGAAACAATGTTCAAATTCTCAAAATACAACTGACTAAAACAAATGTCTAAAGAATATGGTTTTAAACATTCAAACATTGGAAAATTCGGATTTGTTTCGCATTTCGATATTCGGATTTCGAATTTTCATATCTTTACTCACTTTAATAACCAGTGATGGACAAAAAAATGGATAAATATACCTCAAAACACGCGCGGGCCGGCCTAAAAGCAAGCCTGCCTGGGATAGAATGTTTTCCCAGCCAGTATAAAAATTACGAAGTGAATATTTCTATCCCTGAGTTTACTTCTGTCTGTCCTAAAACAGGTTTGCCGGATTTTGGCGTGATTACCATTCGCTATATGCCGGATAAGCTTTGTATCGAGTTGAAATCCTTAAAGATGTATTTACTGGCCTACAGGGATTTAGGCATATTTAACGAAAATGTGGTTAACCGGATAATGGAAGATGCTGTTGCTGCCTGCCGGCCTCAATGGTTGGAAGTCCGCGGAGAATTTACCCCCCGCGGCGGGATTAAGACCGAAGTTGTGGCCAGATATCCCAGAAAAGAGAGGAAGTTATGCCTTTAGCAAAAGGAACAAAAGTTGCCGTAATCGGCGATGGCGGGTGGGGAACGACTTTAGCGGTTTTACTGGCGAATAAGGGATATAAAGTATGTCTTTGGGGGCCTTTTACCGATTATCTGGCGGTTTTGGACAAGGAGAGGAAGAATCCTAAATTTTTGCCGGGGATAAAAATTCCCCGGGAAATTTCCTTTATACCGGATATCGGCCAGGCGATTAGAGCGGCGGGCCTGATTGTGCTGGCAGTGCCTTCCCATTTTTTACGGGGAGTGCTGGAGAGTATGAAAGGGGAGGATATCTCTGCTGCCGTTGTTTTAAGCGCCGTCAAAGGCATAGAAAATAATACGTTGCTGCGGATGTCCGAATTAGTCCGGACTGTTTTGGGAGATGTGCCTCTCGCGGTTCTTTCCGGCCCGACTATTTCCTATGAGGTTGCCCGGGGGGTTCCTACTACCTGTGTTGCCGCCAGTGAGCGGATGGAGTTGGCTGAAGAGGCGCAGGATGCCTTTATGAACGAGCGCTTCCGTATTTATACCAGCAGTGATGTTGTGGGTGTTGAGCTGGGCGGCGCTTTAAAAAACGTGATTGCTATCGCCTGTGGTATTTCCGACGGGCTGGGATTTGGCGCGAATACCAAAGCGGCTATTTTAACCAGAGGGTTAGTGGAAATCAGCCGCCTGGGGCAGGCGATGGGCGCGAAAGCGGAGACCTTTGCCGGATTAAGCGGGCTGGGGGACTTGGTTACCACCTGCGTAAGCTGTCATGGCCGAAACCGCCGGGTTGGCGAGCAGCTTGGGCAGGGAAAGAAATTAGCGGAAATCCTGTCCGCGATGGATATGGTTGCCGAAGGCATTAAAACCGCCTATTCCGCTGTTATGCTGGCGGGAAAATATAATGTAGAGATGCCTATTACCGCGCAGGTCTTTGCCGTGCTGCATCAGGACAGAAATCCCCGCGATGCGGTAACGGAGTTGATGCTAAGACAGAAAAAGGCGGAATGACCGGAAGGGATGTAACTCATATGGGGACAAAAGAGGAAAGGGTTGAAAGGAGATACCGAACAGGACTGCATATCCACTATGAAAAAATTCTGAATGATGGGAATGTTATGCCGGCTATTTCTGTGCCGGCGCGGGATATCAGCGAATCAGGCATTAGTTTTTATTCAGCAGAAAAAGTGGAATTACATTCCAAGTTAAGGATTTCCTTTTCGGTGGATCAGGAGGAGATAGTTTTTTCCGGAACGGTAGTTAGAGCGGAAATATGTAAAGACGGCCCCTTTGCTTTTTTTACAGGAATACAGATAACGGATATTGACAAGATTAACAGGGCACGGATAAATCAGTTTATCGCGCGGCTGGATATTTCTCATGTTTTAGACGGTATAAACATGGCGGAAGTTGTGGATATCCATTTTGTTGCCGGGTATCCTCCGATAATAAAGAAGATTGGCGGCCTTACCGTTGAAAAAAGTCCGGTATTAGGGGAAGAGGTATTGCGGGATTTATTGCTTAATACCCTGGATGATGAAAGATATAATGAGTTTATCAGTCAGAAAGAAGTTAATTTTGTTTTGGTCCATAAAGAAGGGAAGAGATTCCGCATTAATCTGCATATACAGAGGGATAAGGTTGAAGGGGTGTTCAGACTGATCCCCTCACAAATAAATTTACCTCATCAATTAGGACTGCCGGAGTCTGTGGAAAAATTAGTATTGAAAGACAAAAAAGGTTTGATTTTAGTGGCAGGAAGAACAGGAGCGGGGAAAAGTACGACTCTCGCGGGTATGGTAGAGCTTCTGAATACCAAAAGGGAGGCGATCGTAATCTCCATAGAGAAGCCCATCGAATATATCCATACGAATAAAAAATGTATTATCAAGCAAAGGGAAGTGGGCAGGGATACTCTTTCTTTTTCTAATGCCGCTAAAAATGCTTTAAGACAAAACCCGGATGTGCTGGTTATCGGGGAAATCCTGGATGAAGAAACTATGGATGTTGCTATTACCGCTGCCGAAACAGGTATGCTGGTTCTTTCCTCTATGCACGCTCCCGACTCTGCCCAGGCGTTGGATCGTATTGCTTCTTTTTTCCCGGCAGAGATGCAGAAACATATATTAACAAGGTTGTCGCTTATCTTAAAGGGTATCATTACTCAAGATCTTATTCCCCGCATAGATGACAAAGGTCTTGTCGTGGCCTGCGAAGTGTTGATTGCCAACGATGCGATGAGAAGGATTGTGCGTGATGCCGACTGGAAACAAATCCCTACAATTGTTCAGACCGGCAGAGACGCTGGTATGCAGTCTATGCGAGTTTCTCTGGAAGAATATTTTAATAAAGGCCTTATAGATTTGGCTTATTTAAAAGAATATGTATAGCGTTGGAACGCCGCACCGAAATATAATATAAGAAAAGAAAATGGCTACGCTTAAAAAAGTTTATCGGCAGACGCTATGCCGCTGGAGCTGGGCTTTATATCGGAGAAGAAAAACCGCCGGCGCGAAGATAGAAGATTTTATCAAGGATGATTTGAAACTGCATATCGGCTGCGGCGATAAAAAGCTGAACGGGTATCTCAATATAGATATAGTTCCTACAGAGGGCGCGGACATTGTTATAGATGCAGCGCGGGATTTATACCGGATTCCTTCTGATATTGCGGTAGAAATAAGGTTAGAGAGTGTTTTTGAACATTTCTACCGCTGCCAGCAAAAAAAGATTCCGGCCCACTTTTACAGAATATTAAAGCGGAGCGGACAGCTTATTATTAAGTGGCTGCCGGATTTCGACCTTATTGCTGCGGCTTATTTAAACAAAAGCAAAGGCGACTTTGATAAAGAATTTGATTTGTATAATGTTTACAGACTCACTCACGGAGAACCTGCCCCGGAGAATTCTCCTCAGCAGATGCACAAGGACATCTTTACCAAACAAAGTATAACGAATCTTTTGCAGGAGAGCGGGTTCCGTATAGAACGGATTACAAATGAAAGATATGGTAATGGGGCGCATCAGGAGACGCTGGCTGTAAATATCAATGTAATAGGGGTTAAACCATAATAAGGAGAGTGAAAATATGAAAATTCGAAATCCGAATATCGAAATCCGAAACAAATCCGAATTCCCAAATGTTTCAATTTTCAGAAATTTTGTTTTGGTCATTTGGATTTTAGTTATTTGAAAATTGTTTCGAGTTTCGAATTTCGTGCTTCGAATTTAATTTTAACATATTATACTGAGGAGATATATTATATGGAATTAGATGCAGAGACTAAAAATTTGATAGTATCCGCCAAATTGGGAGATGAAAAAGTTTTAAATCTGTTGTTTGCCCGTTATCAGCAAAGAATTTTGCGGATAGTGCGTCTGAGACTAAACCAGAACCTGCGCTATAAGTTAAAGCTGCAATCAATGGATATCGTTCAGGAAGTGTTTATGTATGCCCTGCAGCATTTGAAAGAATTTGAACCTAAAAGTCAGGGGCACTTTCTCAACTGGATGAGTAAAAAAGTAGAACATTATATCTGCGATAGATTAGACTACGTTTCCCGGATTAAACGGGATGCTCCCTGCGGAGAAGTATCCGTGGAGCAAAGGGTGTTGGGGAATGATAGTTCACAAGGACTGGAAATGCAAATCAAAGCCGACGAAACGACTCCCAGCCAGTTTGCGGTAAAAAAAGATAGAGAAGAAATAGTCGATTCAATATTGGAACAGCTTGAGCCGGAAGAAAGGGAGTTGATCATCAACAGGAATTTGGAGGAAATGACTTTCGCTGAAATAGGCGAGTCTAAAAATGAAAATGCCGACGCGGTAAGAAAAAGATATAATAGGGCGTTTAAAAAATTAATAGATTTAGCCGAAGAAAAACTAAAACCAATCATAGCGGAAGAATCCTTTAAGCAATATAAAGATGGATTTTGATACTATTCTTTCCCAAATAATGGATAAGATTATTGAGGGAGAAAATGTCGGTATTGAGGAATTCTGCCTGCAGCACCCCCAATATAAAGAAAAACTGCTCGCCAAATTACAGACCGCCCAATTTTTAAAAAGAAGTCTGAGGGAAGACGACTTAAGCGGAAAACAGTTTGGGGAATATATTATTTTGCAGGAGCTGGGCCGGGGCGGTATGGGCATTGTGTTCTTAGCTATCCAGCCTGCGTTATCCCGACTGGTAACCATCAAAGTCTTGCCTCCGGGTTTTGCCGATAATGCGCAGGCCCTGCAGGCTTTTCAGGAAGAAGCCAGGATAATTGCCAAGTTCAGCCATCCCAATATCATTCCCATCCATTCCTTTGGAAACGAAAAAGGCATTAACTACATTGCCATGGCTTATGTGCCTGGTCCGTCGTTGAAAGATGTGATCACTAAGCTTAAGCAGGTTGGGATTGCGCATGATTGTAAAGCCGCTGTTATTAAGGATCTTGTTTATCCCGCGCCCCTGAACAAAAAGGATATCACGAGTCCGAATATCGGGTTAAGACACAGTGCGGATTTCTGGAACAAGTCTTATTATCAGTATGTGGCGGCTATTGGGGAAGAGATTGCCGAAGCTATAAATTATGCCCATCAGAATGGCGTCTTTCATGGAGACTTGAAGCCTTCTAATATTCTGCTTACCG
>JAZDEE010000039.1:0-3419 GCA_043809065.1 Candidatus Omnitrophota bacterium
GGTGGTTTTGCAGGCTTGGAGTGCGGAAGCGGAAGACGCCTCAAGCGGCTGAAGCCTGCACGACAAGACTGCTGGCAACAAGCGAGCGGCCCAGCGAGCGGGGCAGTGAGCCGAAGCCCCAGCTGAGGCGAACGGTGAAAACACCAACCACGCAGCCCCGCCAAAGCGACCGTTCAGGGAGCGACGGCGGGGCGGTGCATCAGGATAACAATTCAGATTGGAAAACAGAAAAAAGGAAAGGTTTCATTAACCTGTATAAAATCAACCAAGGGTCAACCCAAAGTAAAAAACCGGACACTCCGCATTTCCCACCTGCTCACAAACGACAACGTCGGGCCGAAACCCGACGTGACTAATGCATTCTCATATTCGTTGCGCAGCGATATTTTATTTCCCGAATATTCCCTCACGCGTAACTATTAAAGCCTTTTTTACCTGTATCTTTTTCAGATCCACCGGCCGGCCGTTAAAAACTATTTCTAAGGCCTCCGGCTTGCCGATACGCAGCTCCAGCGTTTCTTCAGCCCGCCAACGCTCTCCCGCTCCTTTGACCAGCGTGTTTTGAAAGATAAGCTGCTTATCCGCTTCTACCTGTATCCAGCAGGCATCTTTGGCTTTAACCTCCAAAATCAAATCCTGCAATTTTTCTCCTGCCGGCGAGGCCTGCCTGCCGGTAGGCAAGGCAGGTTTTTTAGGTATTCCCCATCCTATTCCTTTTGGCTGCCGGGCAGCCGTTTGCTGGCCATGCTTTTTATTTTTGAGGACAATATTAAAAGAAAAAACCATAGCTACCGCGGCAATAATTATTAACACTGCCTTAGAAACCGGGAATAACTTCGCGCCGTCAGAACTGCTTGTCGCTTTTAATCCCGGCAGATGTTTACTATCCGATAGAGTTACCCGGTATTTATCCGCGTTTACAGCCGGCGTTGGGCGCCCGCCCAAGACCGTGCTCTGGCCGACAAATGCCTGACGATTGTCCTGGGCAGAAACACCGCTGACAGTGTTTATTTTCTTGTCCTGAACAGGCGGCTTAGGCTGCGCCAAAGCGCCCTCCCCGCCGGATCCTTTTTTCGCGCTGTTGCAGGAATATTCGTCTAAGAGAGCGCGCGCGTCTAAACCTAAATATTGCGCGTAGCTTTTGATAAAACTTTTTATATAAATCAAACTTAACTGTTCTTCCGCTTGATTTTCTTCCAAAGCCGCGAGAACCCGCGGATGAATCTTGGTTTGTTTAAAAACTTCATCCAGAGATATATTCTTTTCTAACCTGGCTTTTTTTAATTTTTCGCCTATCTGCATTTTCGGTTTTCTCCCTGAACAATCCGTTAGAAACCAGTAACCAGAGGACAGTAACCAGAACAGAGAAAATAGAAACCGGATGATAGACGAATTATCAATATGATTGAAAGGCTAACTAATTCTCATATAATCTGGTTTCTGGTTTCTTTCTCCAAATAATGTCACAGTGCCCTATTCAAATCTCTATTTCTTCCTTTTCAGCAGAACTATCTTTCTCAATCAGGATTTCCCTGGGCTTAGACCCGCAGTAAGGGCCGACAATGCCCTCTTCTTCCATCATATCAATAAGACGCGCGGCGCGCGTATAACCCAGCCCCAGTCTTCTTTGCAGCATAGACACAGAGGCTTGTTTTGTCTGCAATATAACCCTCACCGCTTCATCAAACAATTCATCCTTCTGGAATTTACCGCTGAAAGCCGCTTTTTTCTTTTGGGCTTCCATCAGCTGTTCATCATAGGATGAGGCTTTCTGCGCTTTAATAAACTCTACTATCCTTTCAATTTCCGGGTCGGAAATCAACGTCCCCTGGGCGCGGATAGGTTTAGGCTGACCGGGCTTTAAAAACAACAAATCTCCCTTACCCAGCAGTTTATCCGCTCCATTCATATCCAGGACAGTGCGTGAATCCACCCGGGAAGCGACACGGAAAGAAATACGGGCAGGAAAGTTGGCTTTAATCACTCCGGTAATAACATCAACCGAAGGCCTCTGGGTAGCTAAAATTAAATGAATGCCCACTGCCCGGGAAAGCTGGGCCAGGCGGGTAATCGCCTCTTCTATCTCCTGGGAAGCCACCACCATCAGATCCGCCAACTCGTCAATAATTACAATAATATAAGGCATCTTTTCCAGAGGCCGCGCATCCGCTGGATTCTCCTCACCGTCCGGCTGATTAGATAAAATTTTGCGGGGAGAACTTATTTTTTCATTATAGATAGCGATATTTCTGGCCGCTACTTTAGCTAACAATTTATAACGCTCTTCCATTTCGTTAACTACCCAGCCTAAAGCAACAGAGACCTTTTTCGGATCAGTCAGCACCGGGCACAAAAGATGCGGCAAATCATTAAACACCGCCATTTCCACCATTTTGGGGTCAACCATTAAGAACTTGATTTCATCCGCGGTGGCGTTAAAAAGCATACTGGTAATAATGCTATTGACACAAACAGTTTTACCGGAACCGGTTGTCCCGGCAATTAAAAGATGCGGCATATCAGCCAAATCGGCAATAAGCGGCTGACCGGAAATATCTTTGCCGATAGCTAAAGAAAGCTTGGATTTTTCCCGCTGGGCCTTGGTTGTTTCCAGTATTTCCTTGAGATAAACCAAAGTGCTCTGGCTGTTGGGCACCTCTACCCCTACCCGGGCCTTGCCGGGAATAGGAGCGACAATCCGCACACTGGAAGCCTTCATCGCTAAAGCGATATCATCACTTAATTCCACAATCCGGTGAACCTTCAGTCCCGGAGCCGGCTCTAACTCATAGCGGGTAATTACCGGCCCGCGGCTGACTTGAGTAATCCGCACTTCCACTCCAAAATCTCTCAGGGTGTCTTCTAATATCCGGGACGACGCTTCTAAATCTTCTCTAATCTGCCGGTCCTTCAACGGCGGCGGAGAATCCAGCAAATCCAAGCCGGGTAATTTATAATCTCCGGAAACTTTTTTTACCACCGGCTCATTATAGCTTGCTGTCGTTTTTTTAGGCAACTCTAAATTAATTATCTTGGGTTTGGTTACCGCTCGTTCCAGAGGGCTAAACAGCGGCTTGGGCGGCTCTTCTTTTGGCTTTGTATTTATTTCTTTTTTTCTCACTGCCCCGGCACAGCTTTTCCTGGCAGAAACTTTCCTCCTGGCCGCGCTAAATATCCCCGCGAATAATCTGGGAAAAATCCCCCAGAAGGAAAATAAGCCTTTGCCGGTGAGTCCTAAAAACGGGAGAATTAAAAATTCCGTAGCGACAAAAGAGGAAAGAATCGCCAGACCCGCCGCAATAATTAAAGCCCCGGCCTGGCCAAAATATTTAATCAGGAATCTGCCGGCCAGCGCCCCGGCTAAACCTACCTTCTGAAAATCCACCCCCTGCCCGTCAGGGTAATAAATCAGACTAAGT
>JAZDEE010000040.1:0-5845 GCA_043809065.1 Candidatus Omnitrophota bacterium
ATTTTGTATTCCCTTCCCGCTCTTCCGCTAATATAATGGTTTGTTTGAACGCCTGTTCACCCTGCCAGTTTAATTTTTGATCATTGGGTGGCACATAATCATAATCGCCGGCGGCATCCGTGGTTATTTCCCGAGCCTGCCCTGAACCGTTCTGTTTCAGGGCAGGCTCATTTTCATCAAATAAGCACAGCGCCTTACCCGGCATAGACTTATCATTAAATACAGGAGTAATTCTAACCGGATTCCCTGTCTGCGGCCAATAATCAAACTGGGGACTAATAAATATTTCCCCCTGCCGGTTAATCTCCGCAGCCGCCACAGGCTTTATTTGTTTACTGCTGGAATGCCCAAAAAGCGTGCCTGCCGTTTTGGCAAGATACCAATGGGTAATTTTACCTTCTATTTTTTTTGCCTGCGCGAACACGATAAAACGAGTGGTTTGAACCGCTTTAATTTTTACCAGCCGCCGGCCGCTGCTTTGTTCTATCCGGGCCTCATAAAAAACCGGCTCCGCCTCATCGTCTTTTTCCGGCAGGCTGTAAAATGCCCGGACGCTGTCTAATTCTCCGGATTCTCCTTTCTTCCCGGGAAATCTCCCGTAATTAATTAGCAAAGGCAGAGTCACGCTGCCGTCTTTTTCCCTAATGGACTCCGCGTATTCAATCCACAGATAATTATCCTGGGGAGAAAAAGCGATACCTTTCGTTTCCTTGATAAAAGAAAAGAATAAAGTAAAAATAATATATATAATTATTTTTTTGGGCATCTTTTTTATTAAGGGCCGGGCTTGTCCCGGCCCCTGCCTTTTCTCTCCTCCGCAGAAACCGCCAATATATACGGCTTCCCGGAAAAAGGGTTCTCGCGCACCACCACCACGGTTTGATAAACCTCTTCTATAGTCCGATAGCTCAAAACATCCCGCGGGTGTCCGGCCTGATGAATCCGCCCCCGGTTGACCAGCAGGAGTTTTCCGCAATATTCACTGGCCAAATTAAGGTCATGCAGCACCACAATTACGGTAAGCCCCAGTTCTCTGTTCAGTTTCTTAACCAGGTCTAATATCCGGACCTGGTGAGCGATATCCAAATGGGCCGTGGGTTCGTCCAATAAAAGCAGTTTGGGTTCCTGTGCCAGCGCGCGGGCAATCAGCACAAGCTGTCTTTCCCCGCCGCTAAGCTCTTCCATAAATCGCTCTTTGAGTTCCAGAGTGCCGGTTAAAACCATACATCTTTCAGCAATTTCCAAATCTTTCCCCGTTTCTAAAAATTGCAGCCGGCTGTGATGGGGAATACGGCCCAAAAGCACAAATTCTTCTACTGTCATTACGCTGCCGTTAAATCCCTGGGGAACCACGGCCATCATTCCGGCTAATTCCTTAAACCCTAAATACCGGATATCCCTATTTTCTAAAAGAACGCTGCCGCTTTGGGGGCTGATGACCCGGCTGATTGCGCGCAGCAACGTAGTCTTGCCCGAACCATTAGGGCCGATTATACCGATGAATTCGCCGTTATCCACAGCAAAACTAATGTCCCAAAGAATCATCCTCCGGGCGTATCCGCAAGTAAGATTCATTACCCGAAGCACTATTTTCCTCCCGCAAAAACTTGTTTCTTCACCAAGGCGTACACAAAAAGGCTGCCCCCGATGATGCCGGTAATTACCCCCACCGGCAATTCCAACGGGGCAATTATCGTCCTGGCTGCCGTATCACAGAAAATCAAAAAGGCGGCGCCGGCTAAAAAAGAACTTCCGAGCAATATCCGGTGATCTGACCCCACCAAAAGCCGCATAAAATGGGGAACCACCAATCCCACAAAGCCAATCATACCAGCTATAGCAACGCTGACACCCGTGAGCAAAGAGGCAATAATAAAAAGCAGCCGTTTAGTCTTTTCCACATTTATACCCAGATGAACCGCTTCCTCTTCTCCTAACGACAGGGCATTGAGGTCAAAACAAAAAAGATAAGACCCGGCTAAACCCAAACCAGCCGTTCCCAGCGCCGCCTGGATAAGCCGCCAGTCAGATTCCTCTAAAGAACCCATGATCCAAAAGATTATACCGTGTAAATCTTCCGTGCGCGCGAGCGCCATTATCAGCATAATTAAAGATGAAGAGATAAAACTAAGCATCACGCCGGTTAACAGCAGTCCTTGAATGTGCAGAATTCCTCTTCTGGTGCTTAAAGAATAAACCAGCAAAATAACCAGCCCCGCTCCCAAAAAACCGCAGAGCGGCAAGGTTAAACTGCCTAACGTCCGGGATAATCCCAAAACAAGATTAAAACACACACCCACCGCCGCCCCGCCGGAAATAACCAAAGTATACGGCTCAACCAGAGGGTTGCGGAACATCCCCTGCAAAAGGACCCCGGCAAGACTTAAGGCCCCGCCTATCGCCAGCCCCAGCACAATACGCGGTAAACGGATATCCAAGAGAATACTCTGTTGGACGCTGTCTCCTTTTCCCAGAAGCAGAGAGAAAACATTCTTCAGGGGAATTGCCGCCGCGCCCACCGACAGAGAAAATACGGCTGCGCCTAACAGCAACCCGCTTAACACCAATATCCAGAAAAAACCATTCAGTATCTTTTTATTCTTTCTCATGTAAAAGGCCCGCTATCTCTTCCAATGTTTCCGCGAAACTTACCGGAGTAGGACTGCAAAAGGTATAGGAATCAACAAGATAAATCCTGCCGGATTGAACGGCTTTGATGGTCCGGTATCTTTGCCAGGCTTCTTTCTCGGCATCCCCCTGAATACCCATAGTGGCAATAATGATGACATCCGGGTTATCCTCAAGCACCACTTCTCTGGAATACGGCGCGGTTTTCAGCCCGCGCGCGATATTTATTCCGCCGGCAAACTCAATAAAGTCGTTAACAAAAGAATCCCCTCCGGCGGCAACCAAAGGCCGCGCGCCTATCTGGACAAAGACTTTTGGTTTAGGCAGCCCGGCGGTTTTTTTTCTTATAGAAGCGATTTTATCTTCTGCCGATTGGATGATTTCCCCGGCATATCTTTCCTTCCCGACAATTCCGCCTAACTCTAAAAATTGCCCGCAGATACCCGGGAAACTTTTTGCCGCGGGAAAGGTAACTGTCTTTATCCCCAGACGATTGAGTTTCTCCTTTGTCCGCGGCTGGGCAAGCGAGGTCAACAACACTAAATCGGGTTTAAGCGCCGCTATCCTTTCCTCATTAACCTCCATTATCGTGCCCACCTTTTCTTTGTTTTTTGCCGCCGGAGGCCTTTGACAATAGACAGTGCAGCCTACTAACTTATCCTCCGCTCCCAAAAGATACAGCTCTTCGGTCATTACCGGGCCCAAAGAAATTATCCTGCGCGGACAGTCCTCCTGCCCGTTCCCCAACAACGCGGGAAAGGAACAGAATAACAGGCAAAAAATAAATCCCGTTAGAAAACTCACACGGGGTATTAAACCCCGTGTGAGTAAGATTTGGGATAACCCTGCGGCTTGCCACAGGGTATTTTCTAACGGGATAAATTTAATCCGGTTTCGCATTAGGTTTTCTGGTTTAATATTTTATACAACAAATCCATATCTAAATTTTGTCTTACTAAGAGGCTGATTTTTTCAATCTCTTCATCCACATCATAAACAGCGCCTTTTTCTAACAGCGCCCATCCTTTATTTGTTCTCAACTTATTTAAAAAATTCCGGCGGAAGGCGTCATTATCAAATATGCCGTGGATATACGTGCCCCAGCATCTTTGGTTTTCCAGCATTACCCCGTCGGTCCTTTTAGCACGCTCATTTTTAAAACGGGTAATTTCAAATACCGGTTGTAAAGCCCGCGTAACCCTGCTCCGGCCGTGATGAATCTCGTAACCCGAGACTGCCGTATCCGAAGATAAATCCTTTGCCTGCACCTGGGAGAGAATCTTTTCCTGACGCAGCTGCGTAATTACAGGCAGTATTCCCAGTCCCTTTATTCCCGCGTGTCTCGACTCCAGGTGACTCCCGTCATAAACCGCTTCTCCCAGCATCTGGTATCCGCCGCAGATACCCACAAGGATGGAACGCGGCTGGCTGGCAAAGAAAGCGGTTATTCCGGCGGCAAGCCCGCTCTTCTTCAGATAGGCTAAATCTTCCATAGTATTTTTAGTCCCCGGGATAATCAGGACATCCGGGGCATGTAAATCCGCGCGTCCGCGGATATATCTCAGGCCGACGTCCGGCTCCTGAGCCAAGGCGTCAAAGTCATTAAAGTTAGAGATGTGCGGAAGATAAATCACGCCGATATCTATCTTTTCCGCGGAAGGACAAGCTGCTTTTTCCGCTTCCTCAGACAGAGAATCCTCCTCGGGGATATTGATATCCCGGTAATACGGGATAACCCCAAATACCTTTTTGCCGGTATACTTCTCCAAAAATCGTATCCCCGGCGCTAAAAGACGCTTGTCGCCGCGGAATTTATTGATGATAAACCCCTTAACCATTTCCTTTTCTTTTTCAGTCAATAACTCGAGCGTCCCGATAAGCCAGGCAAACACTCCCCCTTTGTCAATATCGCCGACCAGAATAACCGGCGCCTGAGCAAGCCGGGCAATTTTCAAATTAACAATATCGTGGCTTTTCAGATTGATCTCCGCCGGACTGCCCGCTCCTTCGATCACAAGCAGTTCATAATCTTTTTTCAATCTGTTGAATGATTGTTTAACCCGGGAAAAGGCGGTTTGTTTGTATTTCTTATATTCATACACGGACATATTCTTTACCGGTTTCCCCTGCAATATAATTTGCGCGGAGGTATGGGAAGCCGGTTTAATTAAAATAGGATTCATATCCACAGTCGGCTTGATATGGCAGGCCAGGGCCTGAGTGGCCTGGGCGCGGCCGATTTCCCCGCCATCCGCGGTAACAAAAGAATTCAAGGCCATATTTTGCGCTTTAAAAGGGGCAACCTGATAGCCGTCCTGCAGAAATATGCGGCATAAGGCCGAGACGAGAACACTTTTCCCCACGCCTGAACCTGTCCCGCAAATCTGAATGGCTTTAGTTCCTTGCATCCGGTAATACCTCTTTGAACGCTATGATTAGCCGCTCATTTTCTGTCCGGTTTCTCACCGCTACCCGGACAAATTGAGCGGTTAAATTACGAAAATTACTACAATCCCTAATCAGGATTCCCCGTGTCAGCATCCGTTGGGTTAAAGAAGCGGAGTCAACGCCTGCCTGCTCTATCTTGAGCAGGAGAAAATTAGCCGCCGACGGATAGACCCTCAGACCCCGAATGCCGCTTAACTGTTCCGTCAGAAACACTCTTTCTTCGGCGACGAATTTCCGGCTGTACTCAATATAACCCTTGTCTTCCAACGCCGCCTGAGCAGCTGCCTGGGCCAGGGCATTTACGCTCCAGGGAATCTGCCCCGCCCTCAACCTGCGGATAATTTCCTTATGCGCTACGGCGTATCCTATACGTAATCCGGCCAGGGCGAAAAACTTGGTAAACGTCCTTAACACAATTATTTTTTTGCCGGCCGCGGCTTTCCCAATCAGCGTTAATCTCCGTTCCTGGGGGACAAAATCCATAAAGGCCTCGTCAATAACCGCTAACTTATGAACAAGGCTTACCACATCAGGACAATCTTCCCGGAGCAAATTGCCGGTCGGGTTATTCGGGCTGCCCAGAATGAGCATATCCGCTTTACTGCCTCCGGATAAGTTCAGCTTAAATCCTTCCTTTTCTTTAATCCTTAAGAATTGGATCTTGCTATGGACACCCCGGGCAGCGCGTTCATATTCGGAAAAAGCGGGTACAGGAATAAGGGTGGTCTTTGGTTGATAACAGGACATAATCAGATAAATAAGTTCTACC
>JAZDEE010000041.1:0-6121 GCA_043809065.1 Candidatus Omnitrophota bacterium
CGGGACGGTATTTTGAATGAAAATTATTATCCAGGGGCTGAAAAATAATCGCGTCATTCCCGCTTAGACGGATTCCTTCCGCCATCTTCCCGATTTCATCCAGATTCGGCCGCATAATAATGGAACTAATACAAATGTACGGTTTTGGATTGGGGCCTCTGTATTTCTTGATTTCTTCGATTCCCTGGATTGTTTTTTGATACCGGCCGGTTCCCCTCAAGTAGTTATGAACGTCCGGAGTCAGACTGTCCAGAGAAATATTAAAAGTATCTAATTTCGCCTCAACAAGCTTTTTAGCCCTGGCCTCATCTATCAAAGTGCCGTTGGTGGTTATGGAGGTAACTATCCCTTTTTGGCTGCAGAAATGTATCAATTCTTCCAGGTCCGGACGAAGTAAAGGCTCACCTCCGGCGATAACCAGGTTAAAAGGCCCCAGCCAGTTGTAGACCCGGGTAATAATTTCTTTCCACTGAAAAGTAGAAAGCTCCGCTTTTGCTTCCTCTTTCCAGATATCGCACATCCGGCATTTTAAGTTACAGCGGTTAGTAAATTTCATATGCACTAATTGAGGAAGCGGCGTTTTTTCCTTTCCGCCTATCCGAACGGCAAAATTCTTCCCCTGAAAACCATTATGCCCCAGAAAATAGTTCAACCCCGTCATTTTGCTGAATTCACAGATAGAGGGATTATAACATCCGGGACAGCCGTTAGTAAATATGCCCTGCCTTTTTTGCTGAAACGCGCCGGAAGACCAGATGATTTCCAGATCAGACCGAAACACATTACCTAAACTGGCATCCTTATTATCCCACACACAGCAGGGCAAAACGTTTCCTTCCACGTCTATGCCAAAATCGTCCACCAGCCCCAGACAGCGTACCTTCGGAGACTTCCCCTCAAAATAGTCCGGTATCTTCAAATAATACTGGCGCCAAGCCGAAGAAATCTTTCTCTCTTTGGCCAGCTTTTTTATAAACTCGGTATAAATTTTCTTTTCCCGGTCCTGCCGGATATACAAATCGGGCTGGTTAATCACCGGGAAAAAAGAAACATGTATTCCCTGGCGGGAAAAATATTCGTTGACTTCGTTTATTTCATTGATATTTCTGTTGGTAATCACAAAATTGACAGCGACATTAATCCTGGCCTGCTTTAACAGGTCAATCGCTTCCCGCGCTTTTTTATATGCCCCCGGCAAATTCCTCAAGGCATCGTGGGTAGCCTCTTTACCGTCGATAGAAATACTGATATAATTCAGATTATTCTTCTTTATCTGACTTAGCTGTTCTTTGACCAGAAAACCGTTGGTGCTTAACCCCACCCTCATATTCCTGGAGGCGGCATATTCTACAATCTCCCACAAACCCGGATGTAAAAGCGGCTCTCCTCCGGTAATTTCCAGACTCTCTACCCCCAATCTATACGCGGAATCTATAATTTTGCAGGCTTCCTCCCGGGATAACTCCTTTTTTTGGTAGTCCCTGCGGCCAATGTCACAAAACAGACAGCTCATATTACATCTACTGGTCAGCATTAAAATCAGACGCGCGGGGTAGGGAGGAAAGGTGTTGCTCCGGATATGATTAAAGTACATTTTTCGCCAGGCGCGATTTTTCGCGGACAGGAAGAACTCACCTTTTATCTTCAAATCTTGTTTAAAATATTTTAATTGCCCGGTCAGTCTTTCGGCCAGACAACCAAGAACAAACAACGCCTGTCTGCTTTCCCGGAAGACCGTTAAAAGGCGGTTTTGTCCTTTAACGGATAGTCCTGCTAAACAGAACTTACCAGCGCCGCCGGCTTTCAGTACCTTTTTTATCCATTGCTTTACCGGCCATAAAAATTTCCATAAAGGCTTAACCAAATATCTAAACGCCGTAGAACCGTACACCCCCTGCAATTCTGCCTGGACCTGGGAAAATTGTCCGCGTAATATTTCCGTTTCTTCGTTCTTCTTATCTCTTTCCTTATATGTCTGTTCCAGATTTTTCTTTAATGCCCCGATTTGCGCCTCTTGCCGGGATACTTGCCGGTTAATTTCGCTTATTTCTTTTTGATAGACTGCGCACAAGGCTTGGGTTTTCTCTTCCTGCTGAGTTAAGCCTTCTATACTACTGTCTTTCTTACCTATATCCAGGCAAAGCTGATTGATTTGTTTCTGAGCTGAACGGGTTTGCTGATTTAAGGTCTCTATCTGTCCGTCTTTTTTCCACATCTCCATCTGCATCCGGGCTATCTGGCCGCGCTGGGTTTCGTTTATATGCCCTTGCTCATCCAGCCGGCGCTGTAATGTCGCCAGGGCTTCCTTGTTTTGACCAAGTTCCTGCCGTAATAAATTTGTCGTCTCTTGGAATTCCCGGTTCTTTTTCTCATCCTCTTCCAATTCTGCTGTTAACGCTTCTTTTTCTCTGCTTAATTCAAGGAACTTCTGTTGTTCCGCGCTCAAACTTTGAATAAAAAAGTGTCGTTCCGCATTAAAGATTATGCTCAAAGAAGAAATCAATTCCGGCAGTACCCGCTCTACCACATCCCGGCTGTGACAACGAAACAACTTCCCACACACAACGGCCATTATTCCGCAGATATCTTTTTCTTTATTATAGTCCAAATTTTTAATGAAATATTCTCTCCCGGCCAGGCTTTGAGCCAGTTTTTCCGGCCAATGTTTAGCAATAAGCAGTAGTCTATTTTTTTCCTGGGCAAGACGCGCGGAATCTTCATCTCCCGATGTCCCGTGCAATTGATGATAGATAATACTGGACGGCGCGATGAATAAACTCCACCCCTTGGCCCGGCAGCGGATACTCATATCGACATCTTCCAAATACATATTAAAATCTTCATCCAATAATCCCACCTCTTCCAGGCAACTCCGGCGGTAAAGCACACTGCATCCGCAAATACTGGCCACCTCTCTAATCGTGTCATATTGCCCCCTGTCCTCTTCACCGAATCCCTGATCTACCCAGTAAAGGCCCGGATATTCCTGATGTCCCACGCTTTGGAGCCGCCCATCCATAAACAATATCTTACTGCCCACAGCGCCGATAGAACCTTCCCGTTTAATGACCGTGAGCAGTTCCACCAGCCAATTCTTGTCCACTTGAGTATCATTATTAAGCAGGGCAATATATTTCCCGCTGGAATGCCTCGCGCCTAAATTGTTGGCCCGGCAATAATTATTGATGTCGTTCTCTATAATTTTAACCCCGGGATATGCCTGCCGCACGTACTCTACAGAGCCGTCCCGGGAGCAGTTATCCACCAGAATAATTTCCACGTCCGCGGGACAATAATTCAGGTTATATAAAGAATCAAAACACGGGGTAAGGAGTTTTCTCCCGTTATGGTTTACCACTATAATACTTACCGCCGGACTATTTTTGCTCACCGCGATACCTCCCGGGGAAACCGCCATTTCCATTTGTGCTCCAGATAAACCGTCCCGTGATCACGCTTATGGAAAAACACCCGGAAAGGATACTGCCCATGATGAAAAACCATAAATCCGGATAGTCTCTCCGACCAAATTCCCGCGGACAAAAAATATTCTCCGGGCAGCAATGGCAGCCGGGGATAAGACAACCGCATTGCGGATTGACCAAACTTCACTCCCGTACCATGACAAAAAATACCATCCTTACGAAAAATTCCGCTCCACGCATATAAGTCTCCATTATTGGGAACATTCTTAAAATCAAAAACAATCTCCATTTTTTCTCCGGTAAAAAAAACCTCTTTACGCTCGCTGCGGCTGTCCAAAAACTCCACGGAATCTATATCCGGGGCATCCACATCATTTTCCACCCTTATATCTTTAATGTCCGTGATATCTATGTGTTTTAAATCCGCTTTATCCGCCATACCCCAGGAAAAAGGCAAATATAAAAGTTGATTGTTATCATTTTTTCCCGTAATTTCTATTTCATAAAGCGCGTTATGGTAATCATAGGCGATAATTTCCTTTTTGTCCCAAATGCCCACTGATAAATAGTATCGTCCAGGCATTAAAAGTAAACTTTTATATTCCAGTAAAAAAACACCCCGGCCTTTACCCAGGCGCTGAATGGCATATTCGTCAAAAAAAGTATTCGGCCCATAACAATAAACCCCGTCTTCGCGAAACAAGGCTATCCCAAAGTGAGGACAGGTGATCTCTTCCCGCACGGTAAAGATTACCTTAACCGTGCATTGTTCAGCCGGACGAAAGCTGCGGCATTCCCGGCCCCAGCGGTTGGTAATTTTTACTGATTCGATGACCGCTTCTTTTGTCCCTTCTTTGGATCCCCAGCGTTCCCGGTTGTCCGCCCACCACTTGGTTTCCTTAATAACCGGACGGGAAGGCGCGATAGGCAAAGGCTCCTTACGCTCGTTTAAAAGCTGGCGGTAAATACTGATGACTGCCTGGGGCGTTCCCTCATTGATAAGGCATCCTTTTTCCAGCAAAAACACTTTACTGCAAAGCCGCTCAACCAAATCCAGAGAATGGGTGGTAATAAACATCGCCTTGTTTTTACGCCTTAAGTCCTGCAGCATTTCAAAACACCTCTGCTGAAAAGCCCCGTCTCCGGCCAGCAGGACTTCATCAACTACCAATATATCGAATTCCGAATGCAAAGCGATACTAAAGCCCAGGCGCAGCCGCATGCCATTGGAATAACTGCCCAGGGGCAGATCAATAAACTCGCCCAGGCCGGAAAAGTCTATTATGTTTCTGTATTGGCCCTTTATTTCCCGGTCGCTCATCCCTAACAAAGCGCCATGCCGAAAAACATTTTCTATTCCATTAAGTTTGTTCTCAAACCCCGCGTCCAAAGTAAATAGTGAACAAAGACCGCCGTTTATCCGGCGGCTGCCCGTAGTAGGTTGAATCAATCCGGCGATGACTTTTAAAAGCGTGGTTTTACCGGCGCCGTTTCTCCCGACAACCCCGGCGATTTCTCCTTTTTTAATGTTCAGGCTGATATCTTTTAACGCCCAAAAACGGTCTTCCTGGGCGCGCCTGCCCGGCAAATCGTATCTTTTACCGATATCCTGCAGTTCGATTACATTCATTTCCCGTACCTGGATAAATAGTCAGGAATTTTAACCTTGGTTTTGCCAAAAACATATATTCCCGCGCATAAGACCAGCGCGATAATCACTAAAGGAATCCAGAGTGCGTTCCAAAAATTAACCTGGACAGGCAAAGTCCGCGCGTATCCGTCTAATAAGGCCAGCCGGTAAAAATCAAGAATAGCCACAAAAGGATTCAGCAGATAAAGGTGGAAGAAAAAGCCGGGAACGCAGGCCGAAACCTGCCGTAAAGAATAAAAAACAGGGGTTAAATAAAACATACCCGTAAAGAATATCTCAATGATATGGCTGGTATCGCGAAACCGGACATAAACAGCGGCACAAAATAGAGCAATACCGATGATAAAAACAGTATGCAGTAAAAGCACCCCCGGCAGCAAGAAAATAAGCGGGGAAATCTTTACTTTAAATATCCATATAAAAAATATCATCACCCCTAAAGAAGGAATAAAACTGATCAGATTCCCCAGCACCACCGCAACAGGAATCAGCTCATAAGGAAACGTAAAGTTATGCAGCATATTTTGATTGTCCACAATACTGGTAGCTGCCTGCGTAACCGATTCCTGTAAATATCTCCAGGGAAACAAGCCGGTCATCAGGTAAATAAAAAATGGATAGTCTTTGATATCAACCCGCAAAACAACACAAAAAATGGCCATCAATATACAGGCCATAAACAAAGGCGCAAAAAAGTTCCATAAAAATCCGAAAAAAAGGTATCTATATTTGAGGCGCAAATTACTCTGCACCAGTTTAACAAGCAATTGATAATTCTTTTTCATGCGGTTATTGATAAGAAAACTCCTGTTTATTCCGCTTCGAAAAGAGTATAACTGAACAAACGTTATTATTTTTTATATACGCTTCTTGCGGCGCGGCTGTACCTATAAATCTCGTAATACCTTGTAGAGCTCGCGGCCTAACACCTGGAGAGAAAAATCCTGCTCCACTGTACCGCGGGCATTTTCACCTATCTTCCGGCGCAAATCCCCATTGCCGGCCAATAGTCCTATCTTTTCTATAAACTCTTCTTTATCTCCGG
>JAZDEE010000042.1:0-10676 GCA_043809065.1 Candidatus Omnitrophota bacterium
GAAAATACTTAAAAGAAAATTAACGGAAATGGGCGTCAATGTTATTTTGACCCGCAGCGACGACCGGTTTCTTTCTCTTGCCCAGCGGGCGGATATCGCTAATTCTACGGAATGTGATTTCTTTATCAGTATTCATGCCAATGCCTCCAAGACAAAATGGGCCACGGGGGTGGAGGTATTTTATTTATCGGAAACAGCCGATGATAATCCGCGTTCTTATAACGCCAGTCAGCGCTATAATTCATTCGCGCGGGAAACTTATAGCGGGCAGAATACGGAAGCCATTTTGTGGGACCTGAAATTCACAGAGAACAGGCGGCAGTCTATTTCTTTGGCTAAGTGTATTTGCTCGGCGGTGAGCGCTCATCTGTCCCAAAAAAATAGAGGCAGCAAACCAGCGAAATTTTTTGTGCTCAAAACGAATGTGCCCGCTATTTTGATAGAGGTAGGTTTTCTTACCAATACCTGGGAAGAAAAACAATTGCGGGACCACGCTTATCGCGAGAAAATTGCCTCCGGGATTATGCAAGGCATATCCAGATATAACACGGCTTATACGCAGAGTTATGTGCGAAATTAATAAATTTATAGCATAAGAACTTCCTTTTTAAGTAGCGGCGGCCCCTGTGTCCGCCCTAATTTGAATTAGATAAAGATAATGAGCAATAGAAACAGGGCCGGTTCTGGTCCTTTAGGCATATTTGATTCCGGTATTGGCGGTTTAACTGTAGTTAAGGAGATTGTCCGGGAGCTTCCGGCGGAGGAAATAGTTTACTTTGGAGATACCGCCAGGGTTCCTTACGGGAATAAATCTCCTCAGACTATAGTTAAGTTTTCTTTGGAAAATGCCAGGTTTCTGCTTAAATTCGGCGTTAAGTTTATCATCGTTGCCTGCAATACTTCTTCCAGTTTGGCGCTTGCCGCTTTAAAAAAAGAGTTCCATGTGCCTATATTGGGGGTGATTAGTCCGGCGGTAAAAAAAGCCGCTCAGATTTCGACCAAAGGGCGGATCGGGATTATCGGCACCCGGGCGACCATTGCCAGTATGTGTTATCAAAAAGAAATTGCCAGGATTAATCCGCGGATAAAATCTTTTACCCAGGCTTGTCCTCTTTTTGTCCCGTTGGTGGAAGAAGGCTGGGTGGATAATCAAATCACTTTGCAGATAGTAGAAAAATATTTATCTCCCTTGATCAAAAAGGATATTGATACTTTAATCTTGGGCTGCACGCATTATCCTTTACTGAAAAGAATAATCAGAAAGGCTGTGGGAAAAAAGATATATTTTGTGGATTCGGCCAAAGAATTAGCCGGCGAAGTGAAGGCTCTTTTGGCTTGTAATGGCCTTAGCGCTGAAAACAACGGTAAAAAATATATAATGCCGAAAAACGGGCTTTCTCTGGCCAAATGCAGATTTTATGTGTCGGATGAACCGGCGTGGTTTAAAAGAATAGGCAAAAAATTTTTAGGCAAGGATATCGTTAAAAGATGTATAGGATAAGGGTGCAGTCTCATTTTAGCGCCGCTCACAATTTGCGTGGTTACCAGGGCCGGTGCGAAAATCTTCACGGGCATAATTGGAAGGTAGAGGTGGAGATCTGTTCTGCCGAGTTGGATCGGGTGGAGATGGTTTGCGATTTTAAAGAGATTAAGCAGAAATTGGAAAAGGTCCTTACCCCCTTAGACCACAGTTATTTGAACAAATTGAGTTATTTCGTCAAACATAATCCTACTTCCGAACGCATTTCCGAATACATTTTTTATGAATTAAAAAAACTGCTTCCGGAGAAGACTTTTTCTTTGAATAGTGTTTTAGTCTGGGAAACCGATACGAGCTGCGCGATTTTCAGCGAACGGCTTTAAAACAGGCATTGATTTGAAACGGGTTGTTGTGCTTTTATCCGGGGGGATAGATTCAACTTGCTGTCTATATTTTGCCAAGGCAGAAGGTTTTACCCCGTATTGTTTAAATTTTGATTATGGACAGAGACATCGCAGAGAAATAAAGTCAGCTCGGCGGATAGCCAAAGAAGCGGGCTGTCCATATCTGCTTTGCAAAGTCAAATTTCCCTGGAAAGGCTCAAGTCTTTTGGACTCAGGACTTAAGATTCCCGCGCAAAGGACCAGAGGCATCCCTTCCACGTATGTTCCGGCCCGTAATATTATTTTTTTGAGTTTCGCGCTTTCCTATGCCGAAGCCATAGATGCCGAAGCGGTATTTATAGGCGCCAATGCCCGCGACTTTTCCGGTTATCCGGACTGCCGTCCGGAATTCTACCGCGCGTTTAAACGCGCGGCGCAGGCAGGGTTGAAAAATAAACATATTCAGATCCGGACGCCTTTATTACATAAGAGTAAGGCCGAAATTATCAAGTTAGGACACAAATTGGGCGTGCCATATAAGTTTAGCTGGTCGTGTTATCAGGGAGAAACAAGGCCTTGCGGGGTGTGTGACTCCTGCCGATTCCGCGCTCAGGGATTCCGCGAGGCGGGATTAAAAGATCCGCTGCCCCCTGTGCCGGACCGGGAAAAATAGGGGCCGGAAAAACAAGATGGGTGAAATACTATGAAAAAAGCAAAAGTCTCCGATATGTTTTTTAGTTCTCAGGGCGAGGGAATATACGCGGGCGTGCCGCAGCTTTTTGTGCGTTTCTACGGCTGCGGGTTTAACTGCCGTTTTTGTGACACTGCTTTAACTGCTTATGAAAAATATACTGCTCTTGAGTTATATAACCGGATGAAAAGATTTACCCGGCAGTACCATTCACTTTGTCTTACCGGAGGAGAGCCTCTTTTGCAGCAGGAATTTCTCAAGGAATTTCTGCAATTGGTTAAATATGACGGCGTGACTACTTATCTGGAGACCAACGGCATATTAGCTGAGGCGCTTGGTGAAGTTATTGATAATATAGATATTATAGCGATGGATTTTAAGCTGCCCAGTTCCACCGGTATTAGGGAACATTGGGCGCAGCACCGCAGGTTTTTGAAAGCGGCCTTAAAGAAGGAAGTATTTGTTAAGATGGTGATTACCTTAGCTACCAGTCGTGAAGATATAGACGAAGCAATCAATTTAATTTTAGCGGTAAAAGCCAGGAAGGTTCCCGTAATCCTCCAGCCGGATTCTTTTCAATTGAGCCGGGAACTGCTGGCGGAAGTAAGAAAATGGCAGAAATATTTGGGGCAGCATTTGCCGCGGGTGGAAGTTATTCCGCAGCTGCATAAAATAACCGGGGTGAAATAAATTGCGCAGGATAGATACTCGGGATATAACAAGCGTTGTGGCAAAGCTCTGTGTTCGGGCCAATACGGTCTTGCGTAAAGATGTCCGCAAGGCCCTGGCGCGTTCTTTAGCCTTAGAGAGCGCGCCTCGGGCGAAAAAGATTATCCGGGCGCTTTTGGATAACGCGCGTTATGCTCAGCAATTGGAACTGGCCTTGTGTCAGGATACCGGACTGGCTCAGGTATTCGTGAATTTAGGCCGGGATGCGCAGATTTGCGGAGGCAATTTTTTACAGGCGGTAAATCGAGGTATTGCCGAAGGATATAAGCGGGGAGGTCTGCGCAATTCGGTAGTTTCGCATCCCTTAAAAAGAAATACCCGGCCAAAGTTTGCTCCCGGCCTTGTGCACGTGGATATTGTAGAAGGCGCGCATTTAGAGCTTATA
The DNA here is from genome assembly GCA_043809065.1 of Candidatus Omnitrophota bacterium. GTDB lineage: Bacteria > Omnitrophota > Gorgyraeia > JAFGHF01 > JAZDEE01 > JAZDEE01. The sequence continues at coordinate 3,669 of JAZDEE010000042.1, forward strand.
CTTTTGCCCAAAGGGTTTGGCTGTGAAAATAAAAGTTTGGTGCGGATGTTTAATCCTACCGAGAGTATCGAAGCCATTAGGGAATTTATAGTGGCTGCTGTGAAAAAGGCCGGCCCGGCGGCTTGTCCTCCTTTTGTTATTGGTATAGGTATAGGTGGCAGCTTGGACTATGCCGCTTTACTGGCTAAAAAGGCCCTGCTTCAGCCTATAGGCAGGAGAAATCTGGATAAGATAACCGCGAAATTAGAAAAGCAGCTGTTCAAAGAAATCAATCAACTGGGAATTGGGCCAATGGGCTTAGGCGGGAAAACAACTTGTTTAGGGGTAAACGTCCTGACCCATCCCACTCATATTGCCGGTCTTCCTGTGGCCGTAAATATCAGCTGTCATGCTTTAAGAAGCGCGGCAGCACGGTTGTAGAATATTTCTAATGTGTAGAAACGAGCAGGGAAAATGAAAAAGATTTATACGCCGCTTATAGAAAAGACCATTAGTTCTTTACAAGCCGGGGATGAGCTGGTTCTGGACGGTGTAATTTATACGGCTCGTGATCTGGCGCATCAGGAAATGATTGGCGCTTTGCGCCGGGGAAAATTGCTTCCTGTATCTTTGCGCAATCAAGTGATTTATTACTGTGGTCCTAATCCTGCCCGGAAAAACAGGGTGATTGGCTCTTGCGGGCCAACTACCAGCGCGCGGATGGATGATTTTACCGTAGACTTGTTGAAAGACGGGTTGAAAGGGATGATTGGCAAAGGAGCCCGGAGCGCTGAAGTAAGAGAGGCAATAAAAAAATATCAGGCGGTATATTTTGTTACCATTGGCGGCGCTGGGGCTTTGCTGGCTGCTAAGGTTAAAAAGGCGCGCGTTGTTGCGTATAAACAGCTTGGTCCGGAAGCAATATATAAATTGGAAGTGCGCGATTTCCCTCTTATTGTGGCAATTGACGCGCGGGGAAGAGATATCTACGAGAAGTAAAGTAAAGATATGAAAACTCGGATATCGAAATTCGAAACAAATTCTAATTCTCAAACGCTCAAATTTTCAAAAATAAAAGCCGCTGCACATCATGTTCTTCAGATATTTGTTTTGGTCATTTGGATTTGAGTTCTTTGAAAATTGTTTCGAGTTTCGAATTTCGTGCTTCGAATTTTAAATTTAATATATTATACTAGGAGAACAATGTGATGCGTAAAGATGGAAGGGCAAATAACGAGTTGAGAAAAATCAGGATTACCCGTAATTTTAACAAATATGCCGAGGGTTCGTGCCTGATTGAACTGGGAGAAACCAAGGTAATCTGTACGGCTACGGTAGAAGAAAAAGTTCCGCCGTTTCTGAAAGGGCAGGGGAGCGGCTGGGTAACCGCTGAATATGGCATGCTGCCGCGTTCCTGCGTCCATCGTGTTCCCCGCGAATCCGTCCTGGGGAAAGTGGGCGGGCGCACCAGCGAAATTCAGCGTTTGATTGGCCGTTCGTTAAGGGCGGTTGTAGAGCTGAATAAACTGGGCGAAAGAACGGTATGGATAGATTGCGATGTCATTCAGGCCGACGGCGGCACCCGCACGGCCAGTATTACCGGAGGATTCGTTGCCTTGAATGATTGTTTAGAAAAGTTAAAAAAGAAAGGAATCTTTTCCGGCTGGCCGCTGAGAGATTTTGTCGCCGCTACCAGTGTGGGAATCTTTAAGAGCGAGTTTTTTCTGGACCTTGCCTACGAAGAAGATTCTACGGCTTCTGTGGATATGAATGTGGTGATGACGGGGAAGGGAGAATTTATCGAGATTCAGGGCACGGCGGAAAAAAAGCCTTTTTCCAAAAAACAGATGAAAGAATTGCTGTCGTTAGCGCAAAACGGGATCGGTGAGTTGATTGAGGCCCAGCGGAAGGTATTGAAGAAGGATGCTTAAGGAATTAGTCATTGCTACTAAAAATCCGGATAAGCGGAAAGAATTAACCCGGCTTTTAAAGGGGGTAAAGATTAAGGTGATTTCTCTGGAGGATTATCCGGAGTGTCCCGAAGTAAAAGAAGGCGCCCGTTGTTTTCGGGAGAATGCCGTTCGGAAGGCAATGATGGTTTCCCGTTTCCTTCAGAAACCGGCGCTGGCGGATGATTCCGGCTTAGAGGTGGATGCCTTAGGAGGCCGGCCGGGGGTGTGTTCTGCGCGCTTTGCCGGTCGTGATTGCAGTTACGCGGATAATAATCAGAAACTGTTACGGCTGTTAAAGAATAAAAAGCTTCAGGAGAGAGGCGCTCAGTTCAGGTGTGTCGCCGCCTTTTGCGTTTATCCGGACATTATCGGGGTTGTGGAAGGGAAAATTCGCGGCCGGATAGCGGAAAGCCCCCAGGGTAAGAATGGTTTTGGCTATGACCCTGTCTTTATTATTCCCCGTTATAAAAAGACTTTTGCCCAGCTTAGCCCCCGGCTGAAAAACGAAATCAGTCATCGTTCCCGCGCCTTAAAAAAGGCCAAAAAGCTAATCCGCGGATATTTCCGGGGAGAAAAACCGTAAGAGGGGCACCTTCCAGATTGCCTCCAGGCAAATCTTACGGGAAATCTTGGATTTTCCTTTATCTCTTCCTTTAAAAATAATGGGGATTTCTTTGATGGCCAGCCTGTTTCGGTGGATCCGGTAGGTAGTTTCAATTTGGAATACGTATCCTTCCGAAATAATGGAGTCCAGTTTTATTTGGGCTAAGGCGGTTTGCGAATAACATTTAAAGCCTCCGGTCAAATCCTTGTAGGGCAAACGCAGGATTATCCGGGCGTAGAGATTAGCCGCTCGGCTGAGCAGGCGGCGGCATAGCCCCCAGCTTTCAATACCCCCTCCTTTAATATACCGCGAACCTAAGATGAGATGATAACGCGGCGCGGCGGCTAAAAAATCAGGCAGGTATTTAGGCTGATGCGAAAAATCCGCGTCCATTTCAAAAACAAAATCATAACGGCGCGCCAGCGCGTATTGAAAGCCCTGAATATAGGCGCTTCCCAATCCTAATTTCCGAGCCCGGTGGATTATTTTTATCCGCGGGTCTTTCCGCGCCAGCTCCTCGGCCAGCCGGCCGGTGCCATCGGGAGAATTATCATCAATAATCAGGATGTGCGCCTCCGGCAGCATTGAGTGGATTTCTTCCGTTAGTTTTTCTATATTGGCAATCTCATTATAGGTGGGGATAATGATTAAGATTTGCATAATGATCCGCTGTCCGTGTTTTCTGGAAATACACGCGTCCTTAAGAGGGCAATGTATAGAAGGATCGCGCCCAAAGTGACGGGAGATAGCAGCTGGATAGTCTGGGCGAAAGGTTTGGTTAATTCGGGGTTGAGCACGGTAATCAGAAAGAAAGAGGATATCAATAATCCTTTGCTGAGTTTATCTTTGGGATTGATATACAGCACATAGTATAGCAGAACAAAATGCGGAATAAGCAGATGAACAAAGGTGTGTTTCCAGGCGAGGGGGGAAAGGATAATCATCAAAATAAGGATCAGCGATATGTCCGTCAAATAGCGGAATGCGGAGGGAGAGGAGGCAATCCTGGAACGTGTGGCAAAAACCAGCAAAAATAATATCGCGGCCAGGCTGATAAAAATAATCAATACCTGCGTTTGGGTTAAGCCGGCGATACTTAGGGGCGAATCTTTACTCAAAAAGCGGGAAAGGCAGCTTAAGAGAGATTGATTCTTGTACCAGAGAAAGTAATCCGCGGGGTTTTTTTGGTGCACTGAGAACCAGTCTTTAAGATACGCTAAATTCCTGCCATAGCCTGTATAAAGAGCGGGGATAAACAGATAAAACAGAGTGAAAAAACACGCGCTGAACATAGCTTTAAACTTCTTTCTTAAAATGAGAAAGGGAATAAAGATTAGCGGGGTGAGTTTTACCATTACCGCGCTGGCTAAGGCAAACCCGGCCAGGGTATTCTTTTTATAGAAAAGCGCGAAAATGAACAGCGAAAGCAAAAACAATACCAGGCAGTCGCTTTGCACTCTTTGGACCACGCTTAACAATGCTCTCAAGGTCATCAGGATGCCCAGGGCAAAGAATGTCCGGGATAAACTCCTGCCGCTGTCTTGCGCGGTAAGAATCTTTTGGATCAGAAAGATCGAAAGAACGAAGAAAACAAAAATGGATAGATACCAGATAGGCACAGAGATGTGCCGGTGCAGCGCGCTCAGCGGGATCATCAAGACGGCAAAGGCCGGAGAATATTTGTAGAAATCCCGGCCGGTTTCCAAATACGACTGTGAGTATATATCTTTTTTTTGGGAGATGTCCCGGGCGGCGTTAGTAAATACGCTGAAATCCGTGTCGCAGGTGCCCCAGGGCTGGTAAATGCGCTTAAAATAATATCCGCTGACACCCAGATAAAAAACAAAAAAAACAATAAGGACTTTAAATAAATTCTTACGGGTTTGTGTATTAGTCATTCTTAAATAAGCGTTTTAATCCTTCTTCGATTAATTTCTGCGGGGAAAAGTTTTTCATCGAAAAAGGTTTAAAGGTGTGCCGCACTTCTTTTATCGTTCCCTTCATCTTGATTTCACCCAGGAAATTCCCGGCGGTATCGATAAATATGCCCAGGATATTGCTTATATTGGGTGAGGCGGAAAAGAACCCCGGAGAGAATTGAGGCCGGATATCAAAGTTTAAGTTGCCGTCGAAATCAATAAATCCTTTATAATATAAAGCCAGGCTGTCGCTGGCAATCTTAAAGTCTTCTGTTGTCAGGGCTCTTTGAGCAATGATAAAGTTGCCTGTGGCTTCTTTAAATTCGATACTGCTCATTTCCGGAAGACGCAGGATATCGGCTATTCCTTTGAGCATGGGCAGCTGCAGTATATTAGAACCGGATATATTTAACCATAATTTTCCTTCCGCGTTTTGGATATCTTTTAAAGAGCTGTTAACTTTGCTCAGCGCGGCCAGCCGGCCGTGAAGAGGGGTTGTTTTTCCGGCCAGGTCACTGCTGAGTTTATTTAATTCCAGGTTGGATATATTTAAATCCAAACTGACCGGCCGGTTAGGGGAACTTAATTGGCAGTTTCCCGTTAAATTAACTTCTCCATCATACAATTTTACATAGCATTGATTAAGCGAAACCGTCTTGTCTTTTAGCTGGGCGTTAACAATCAGATTATCGATTCCGATTTTTCCCATTTTTAGGGGGGAGGCGTTTATCTTTAGTCCGATTTCCGGATTTTTAGTTTGCGCGGCCAGATAAACAGCAGTCGAACAGCGTCCTTCCATCTTTATTTTATCCGCCAGGGGCAGATACGCGGGATTCAGGTTCTGTAAGTCGGTGAGATTCAGGTCCAGATTACCGTAGATATTAAAAGACGCGTCCTTCAGATTCTGGATGTCTCCAATGACGTCGAAAGTGGAATCGAGAATCTTTCCGTGCAGTTTTTCGATGTAAAGATTATTGTCCTTGATGTTAAAATTCCCCTGGAGGCTTAAGTCCGCAGAGGCCAGCTCTAAATCAAAATGAGGGGTATCCGCGTTTAACTCGGCCTGGAGTTTTCCGTGGATACTTTGTTGTTTGGCAAACCAGGGAACGGCAATAGTGGTTTCCAGATTCAGCGTTTGTTGTTTAAGCGAAAATTCTACGTTTAGCGGGATAGGACTTTGTTTTTCCCGCAGATAGACAGCGGATTGAAGTTTCAATCTGTGTTGAGTCAGTAAAAGGATGAAGTCCGCATTTATATTCACCTTGTATATAGTAAATACACCTTGTTTTTCCCGGGAAGAGATAACGACATTTTTCAGCCGTATCCCCTGGAAAGGAATGTATTGAATACTTCCGGCCTGAATTGTCCCTTTAGATTTTTGTTTAAGATACGCCGGCCCTTCTTTTTGCACTTTCCCGGGTAAATAGACAAAATTCAAATAAGCAAAACCGGCCAATATGAGCAGGAGAAAAGAGAGGAGAAAAAGGAAAAGAATCTTTAACCCTTTTTTCATTTTGTTTTCCTTTATTTTATACCATTATATCTCATATTTAATATTTTACTATAAAAAAATCTTTTCGTCGGTAACCGGTCAGTGAACGGGGGAAGATATTCCCGTCGTCATTGCCTGGCTTGACCAGGCAATCCAGTATGCATCGTCTCTGGATTCCGGCTTTCCCCCATTTACTGACCGGTTACTTTCGTCGGCTCTTCGTAGGGACAAGCCTAAGGCTTGTCCGATGTAAATTAATCATTTCAGGACAATAAACCGAACTGTAATTATTTCTTGACAACACAAGTCATATCTTGTATACTTTTATTAGATGCGGGGGAATATATGTTATCCAATATCTATTATTTTATAGATGATAAGGGGCATAATCCGGTTAAAGAGTTTATTGTGTCTTTGCCGGTAAAAGAACGCGCAAAGATATTTGCCTATATCGCAGAACTAAAAATGCAGGGACATAACCTGCGCAGACCCATGGCGGATTACTTAGGAAAGAGTATCTATGAATTAAGGCCTAAGGCAAACAGGATATTTTACTTCTTTTTCTTGAAACATAATGTAGTATTGTTGCATGCGATTAGAAAAAAGACGGATGTAATACCCGCGAGAGACTGGGAATTATGTATAAAGAGAAAACAACTGGCGGAAGAATTTATGCGGGTGGAAAAATTATAATAGCGAGGTGATGAGAATGAAGAAAATCCGATTAGAAAAAGTTGAGGCTCATTTAACAGAAGAACTGAAAAACAAGAAATTTAAAAAGGCCTACGAAATCGAGCGGGTCAAAGTTGCATTGGCTCAAAAGATAGCAGAGATAAGAGAAGAAGAAAACCTGAGACAAGTTGACATAGCCAGGAGATTAGGTGTTTCCCAGCAATTTGTTTCCCAGATTGAAACCGGGCAGGAACGAAACCTCACCTTAGAAACCTTGATAAGAATTGCCCAATCTTTAGGAAGAGGAGTTAAGATTTCTTTTCCTAAAACCTCAGTGCAAGATTCAAACTTGAAGATAGCATAGGACTGTAAAGAGACACTTTTCGCACA
>JAZDEE010000043.1:0-3039 GCA_043809065.1 Candidatus Omnitrophota bacterium
ATATCAGGGAAAATTAGCCTAGGCGTCGTAGAGGTGTCTGGGTTTTTATTTTTAGTTACGTTTATCGATCACTCATGCCCTAAAAGCGGCAGAAGACAACATTAGAGGGGTTCAACTTGACCTTCTAAAATTCCAGGCAAATACATACCGACAAGTTTAAAGTTAAGACTCGCCCCTTTGTGTTGCTCTGGGGAAAAAATGGTACGTAAGATACTATATAACAATTAGTTGCAAGGAGTGTCCCGCACGTACGCGGCCTGGCGGCCTTTTTGGGGAGTGTTCTATTAGGGCTTCTTTATGACCGCTCACTGTCGTTTGTGATTGCCGCGATTATTTCTATTGAGTGCGCGGCTTTGGGTATTTTCTTCTTGATGAAAAAAGATATTTCATCGGCATTGACAAAGACATAACTATATACTATAATTATACGTTATACAAATTAACTGATAAGAAAAGAAAAGTAAAAATATGAAAATTCGAAATCCGAATATCGAAATACGAAACAAATCCGAATGTTCCAATGTTCAAAACCGTATTATTTGAGCATTTGTTTTGGTCATTTGTATTTTGAGAATTTGAACATTGTTTCGGATTTCGATATTCGTGCTTCGAATTTAACATGTTACACAAAGGAGAGTGTCGTATGAAAAGAGTAATGGTGTATAGGATAAGCATGTCTTTTATTTGTTGTATCCTGTTAAGTTCGGTTTCTCTGGCGGGAGCTGCCGGAGTAGAGCAGTTTCCCCGCAAGATCATTGTTTTCCGCGAAGGGTTCAGCAATGAAGCGGCCCAGATGACGTTGGCGAAAAATTTTGGCGCGGGGGTGATTAAACACCTGTCTTTAATCAACGGAATGACCGCGCACCTGCCGCCGCAGGCGCAAAAGGCGCTGTTAAAAAGAGCAGAGGTTATCAGGATAGATGATGATATAGTTGTCGAGGCAGTGGGTAAGCTCAAGCCGGCTCAGCCGGCCGAAATATTGCCCTGGGGCATTGAGCGGATCAGCGCGGAATCAGCCTGGCCGACAACTACCGGCCAGACCGTTAAAGTGGCGGTGCTGGATACGGGTATAGATCTGGATCATGCCGACCTGCGCGCTAATATCAAGGGGAATATCAACACGATCAGCCCTGTTAAAAGCGGCAACGACGATAACGGTCACGGGACGCACGTAACCGGCATCATAGCCGCCGTAGATAATGGGATCGGCGTAATCGGAGTTGGGCCGGAGATATTTCTCTACGCGGTTAAGGTGTTAGACCGAAATGGTTCCGGCTGGCTTTCGGACATTATCGAAGGTCTGGATTGGTGCGTCAAGAATAATATGCAGGTGGTTAATATGAGCTTAGGCTCATCCGGCACCGTTCAATCTTTTCACGATGCTGTAATTAAGGCTAATCAGGCCGGACTGGTTTTGGTCGGAGCCGCCGGTAATAATGGCGGGGCAGTGATCTATCCTGCTGCCTATCCTGAGGTGATCGCGGTTTCTGCTTCTGATTCTACTGACCATATCGCTTCCTGGTCTTCGCGGGGTTCGGAAGTTGATTTGATCGCCCCCGGCGTAAATATATATTCTACTTACAACAATGGCTATTATGCGACAATGAGCGGGACAAGCATGGCTTGTCCGCATGTGGTTGGGACAGCGGCATTGGTTTTGACCACGGACGTAAGCGCTTACGATGTGGATGGCGACGGTCTTTGGGATCCGGAGGAAGTAAAAAGTAAATTAGAGATGACCGCCGAGAATTTAGGATTAAGTGACAGCGAACAGGGCGCGGGGTTGGTTAGGGCGGACCTGTCCGCGCAATAACATTATAACTATCACTTAAAGAGTGGATTAGGAACTAAAAGGAAGACGATGAAAGAGAAGGTATATCCCTTTAAGCGAATTGAAGCCAAATGGCAGAAATACTGGAAGAAGATTGAGTTGTTTAAGATGGACCCGCGCTCAACCAAACCCAAATATTATTGTCTGATGATGTTTCCCTATCCTTCTTCCGCTTTGCATGTGGGTCATGGCCGGAATTATATCCTCGGCGACGTAATCGCCCGGTTTATGATGATGAAAGGGTATAACGTGCTCACTCCCATGGGCTGGGACGCCTTTGGTCTGCCCGCGGAAAACGCGGCCATAAAAAGCGGGACTCATCCCAGGGTTTCTACCTTAAAAAACATTGCCCGGATGAAAGAACAATTAAATTCCTGGGGAACGGGATATGATTGGGACCGGGAAGTTACCGCCTGTCTGCCCGATTATTATAAATGGACCCAGTGGCTATTTTTACAGCTTTATAAACAAGGCCTGGCCTACAAGAAAAAAGCGCCGGTTAACTGGTGCCCTTCCTGTCAGACTATATTGGCCAATGAGCAGGTGATTGAAGGAAAATGCTGGCGGTGTGAAACCGCGGTGGTGGAGAAAGAGTTAGAACAGTGGTTTTTTAAGATTACCGCCTACAGCCAAAGGCTCCTGGATGATTTGGCCAAACTGAAAGAATGGCCGGAGCGGGTGCGGATAATGCAGAAAAACTGGATCGGCCGCAGTGAAGGGGTAAGAATAGATTTTCCTGTGGTGGGCGGGGGAGAAGTCTTGAGTTGTTTTACTACGCGGGTGGATACCTTGTATGGCGCGACCTATATGGTTTTGGCCGCGGAGCATCCGGATATTGAACAATTAGTGCGGGGCTGTACCAATAAAGAAGACATCCTTTCCTTTATTGAAAAAGTCAGGAATCAAAATATTGTGGCCAGAGGCTGCGCCGAAGTGGAAAAAGAAGGAATCTTCACCGGAAGATATGTGGTAAATCCGGTGAATAACCGCCAGATTCCTCTGTGGATTGCCAACTATGTATTAATGGAATACGGCACAGGCGCGGTGATGGCGGTTCCGGCGCATGACCAGCGGGATTTTGAGTTTGCCCGAAAATACAATTTGCCTATTGAGGTAGTCATTGATAATCCCGAAGAAGCCCTGGATGCGCGGACGATGCGCCAGGCTTATGTTAATGACGGAATAATGGTCCATTCCGGCCCATTTGA
>JAZDEE010000044.1:0-3852 GCA_043809065.1 Candidatus Omnitrophota bacterium
CTCAATCCTTTCAAACCTAACTCTCAAGGCAATTGTGCATTGAGGATAAACCACAGGAGTTTTTGGCGCCCCAATCGTATCAAACGCGCCAAGCATGCTAAGTTTACCCATATCCCCAGTCGCTGCATCGCATAAAGCAAAAATTTCTATCCGCATCTCAGCCTCCTTCGTAAATAGACGTTGTCCTAATCCTTCAAGACACTGTCCCGATTACTCTCCAGACACTGTCCTGATTAGAGTGGACAACGTCTCTCATTTTCTTTAAAACTGAAATAGCCATTCCCGCCAATGATGATATGGTCCAGCAAAACAATCTCCACTGTCTTAAGCGCTTCTTTGATGGCCTTCGTTACATTACAATCCTCTTCCGAGGGAGTTAAAGATTCTCCCGGATGATTGTGCGCGATAATCACTCCCGCCGCGTGATTATGCAAGGCCCGCTCCACTATCTTTCGGGGGTAGACTACGGATTTGTTAACGGTTCCTTTTTGTATCGTCTCAACTGCCAGCAGGCAATTACGATTGTTTAAAAACAGCACTTTAAACTCTTCATCAACCGCTCCTTTTAAAGAAGCCTTTAAATAATCGTAAACAATACCCGGCGAAGAAATTAAATCTTTCTTGTCCAGCCCTTTTTCAAGATAAATTATTGCCAGGTCTTTTAAGAAATTGATAAACAAGACAGTGTGTTCGGAAAGGCCGCGGACTTTTTGCAGTTCTTTTCTGTCCGCGTCCAATACGCCATTGATTGTTTTAAATCTGGACAACAATTCTTTGGCCAGCGGCTTAGTATCTTTTCTGGGGATAGCGTACGAAAGCGCGAATTCCAGCACCTCATAATCAAGCCATCCTCTTATTCCTCCGGCCTCGTATTTCTTCTTTATTCTTTGACGATGCCCTATGTAATCAGGCTCTAACGTTTTATTCACGTATCTACCGATAACCTTTCACTGTATTTTCCCCCATCCGGCAAAAAAACACATTGCTCTGTGCCTCTGCCTATAATCTTTTCAACAAAGCTATTCCAAACTCGTCGGAACTAAATGGAGCCGGACCGAATAATTTGACCACCCGGTAATGCTCATCTATCCAGCTAAATAGTTTCCGCGCGTAATGGACGCCAAATACAGGGTAGCCATACTCCGCGGTTGACCTTTGCAGGATAACCGCGTAATCAACCTTTTTTTGGCTCAGTTCATCTATTATATCCTGCTCTATTTCCGGCCGGGCTAAATCATAAGGCAAAAACTGATAATAGTATAAGGGATTATCCCGTTGGGAAAGAAAATTTATCGCCACCCCCTCAGGGAAAACAACCAGAGTATTCTCTTTGTTCGTATTCTGCTGTAAGAATTCTATCAGTTCCTTACATCTTCTGTTCGTGCTGGTATCAAAAAAGCAAAGTCCGCCCCGCGGACCAACCACCTTCAGGGTCTTCTCTTTATACACAGAACGAGACAGGTCAAAATAGCCGACAATAAAAAGGATAAATAAAACTAAAAATGCCCCGCTGAAGAAGTACTTTTTGCATCTTAAGATTTCCGGTAAGGTATTGAGGAAAAAAATGTAATAAATAACCATCCCCGGCACCAGCAGATAGAAACCATAATGGGCAGCAGAGACATTGAGGATAATCCGTAACAAAAGCAGCAAAGCAAAAACACATAACACGAACAGAAAGATATTTTTCTCCATGCCCGGGGCTTTTTTAAAAATTCTAAAAAAACATATCCCCAGCATAACCAAACAAACCAGAGGTAAACACCTGTACTGCCAGAAATAAGGAAAATATCTATGCGCAGTCACTAAGACAATAATAAAGAGAAGCACGCTGAGCGCTATTCTCCCTATCCATTGGCGTATTAGTTTAGTTGTTTTACCGCTCATCATCCGGCTAATGAGAAGAAATATCCCGCTAATCAGGGCATACCCTAAAAATGTCTTCACCATCAGCAGTAAATTCTTACTGACGGCGTCATATCCGGCCAAGCCCTGAACAAATATATTCATCCGGTTTAAATTGGCCGAAATGGTATCCTGGAAACTTTTTCCCACTATGGCCATTGTCCCGGCTTTAATCCATAAAGGGACAAAAAAGACTGCCGCCATAAAAAACGGCATAAATAAAAATAAAACAAGCGTCGGTAAAGAAACAAATGCCCGGTCCGAAAAGTATAAAACGCTCAAGCCGATTAAAAAAGCTCCGAATAACGCCAGGCCGATTTCTATACGGCACAACAGACTGAGCCCGATAAATAAACCGGATAAAAAAAGATATTTTCTTTTCGTCTTATATTGAAATAAGAATCTGCTTAACAAATACAAAGCCGCCAGGGCAAACAAAAGGGCATGGATAGCCGAATAACTGTAAGGCAAAATAAAGTTATAATTTCCCAGATACATATAATGGCCGAAAGCAAAAACAAATAGAAAGGTCGCCACGGTGAAAATGGAAAATAATGTATTTAAAAACACCCGGGAAATTTTGTAGATTAACAGCCCGGTAAAGAAAGTGGTAACGATACCGCTGAAAATAAGCGGATATAAATGCGCGCCTAAGACATTAAAAATAAAAGCGTGCAGATACGGCGTAAACGGACCATAGATATAGGCAATATCTCTATAGAGAAGCCTGCCTGCGGACAAGGCATAGGGCACATACATTTCCCGGCCGGTATCTATGATTAAATCTCCCCATTTCAACCAGGAGATACCCAGAAGATATCCCAGACAGCCTAAGATTACTACTATTGCCAGTATATTTTCCTGCCAGAGAAGCTTTTTCATCGTCTAATATATTTTCTCCTTCGATGGGAGTTTTCGGGCGGACGCACCCTTCGGGCACAAGCAAGTCCCGCCCCTACTAACGGGTGTTAAATAGCAGGTTCAACTCGGTCTGACAATTCAAAAAACAACTTTTACAGCGGGAAATCCGCGTGCGTAATTTGTTGTATTCCGCTGAATACCAAAATTCTTTCAGCGGCGTTTCCCGGATATTTCCGACCGGTTTCGCCCAATTAATCCAGGGCATACACGGGAAAATCTGTCCAAAGCAGTCCACGGCACAGGAATTGTATCCGACAAAACAAGTAAGCGGCGAGGCTTCGCCCCGGAAAGATGGCTCAAATAATTTTATATGCCGCGGTGAATTTTCTATTTTAATTTGTCTTGGCTTAGTTTCTAAAAGATAGGCTGCTGTTTTTTTTACCTTTTCCAAAAATAGTTCATCGAATCCTTTTTCGGATGAATCGGGCTGTTCGGCAAAAGGCTGCTCCGGGATAAGTTCAACACAATCAGCTCCTAACTTCCCGGCCAGCTCCACTACCCGCGGCACCTCATCAATATTCAGCTTACCCAGCGTCATCACCACTTTAATCCGGATAGCGTGCTTTTTATCCCCGCGCATCCTGCGCATACATTCGATTGCCCGCACTGCCTTATCAAAAGCTCCCGGACAGCCTCTGATAGTATCGTGTGTTTGGGGATTAGCCCCATCTAAAGAAATATTCAGGGAATCCACTCCGGCCGACAAAGTATTCCACGCGTTTTTCTCATCGAGAAAAAAACCGTTAGTATTCAGATGGGTAATCATCCCTAAATCTTTAGCGAATCTCATTAGTTCAAATATATCATCGCGCAGAAGCGGTTCCCCTCCGGTAAAACCTATGCCGGACACGCCTAATCCAGCGAAATCCACCAGAATCTTTTTCATTTCTCCGGTAGGCAATTCCGGCCATCCTTTTTCCTGAAAATACCGGCATCTTTGGGGAAAATTGCACATCTTACAGCGATAATTACATCTGTAAGTAACCAAAAACGTCCCCAGAATCGGCCCGCATAACGGCCGTCCCA
>JAZDEE010000045.1:0-5214 GCA_043809065.1 Candidatus Omnitrophota bacterium
TCCAGCAGAAGACGTATCCCCTCCTTAGTAATGGCCAAAGGAGTGCGCAGTTCATGGGAAACCATAGAAACAAAGTTGGATTTCAACCGGTCAAGTTTAAGCAGTCTCTTATTGTTTGCGTCTAATTTTCTATTCAGCCTGCGGATGGTCCGGTAAGACTCCCGGAGACGCACGGCCTGTTTTTCCAAATTTTGCTTCGTCCGACTAAGATTTTTTTTCTTTTCTTTACTGATTGCCGCCAATAAAAACCTCTCTCTCTATTCTCAGTCTTAACAAAGGATTCGCAATAATCTCCCAAAATACCCGCGGGTCGCGGTATTGCCTGCCCGCGGACTAAGAATTCATAATCATCCCGATTTTTTGCAGTCTTTCTTTGGAAAGCTGATATAACCGGCTTTGGCCGGATAGACTTTCCAATATATTCTTTATTTTCCCGGCTATGGATTCCAGTTCTTTCTTATGTTTTTCGTAAAGTAAAATATAACCTTCCAGCTGCATTGCAGCGCCTATTTGGGTAAAGGCTTTTTCCGCCCGCTCTTTTAGATTATCTTTATCCTGCCGCTGTTCCCACAAAGAAAACAGGCGCTCCTTCAAGTTACTGAGCACTTGCTGATTAATCTTCTCCGCTTTGCCGCTGGATATTTCATCAATCAGATAATCCGCAATCAGCCAGAGTGTCTTTTCTATGTCTTCATGCTTTTCTTCTTCACTTTCTATGCCGGCGACTATTTTACAAAGGCCTTCCGGATTATGGGCTAAAAGGGTATAAATCTTTTTCTCAGTCCGCATCCGCGCGGATACCTCGCCATTTTTCAAATCCCGGACAAACTTTTCTATTATATCGGGAGGCATCTTATCTATCTTAATACTCTCTCCTTCTTTTATTATCTGTTCGTTTTCCTTGACCAGCTTGTAGGTGGCGAATAATACAACAATATGCCGCGTATTCTTCTCTTTTAGATACTGCTTTATCTTTTCCTCCCCTTCCAGCTTTTCTATACGAGATATAAGCCGGATAAAGGTTTCGAATTCTTCCGGGGTTAGTCCCGCGGTTAATTCTATTGAGCCAATTCTCAGCATATTAAAGTTTTCTATAAAACGCTCTACTAAACTGTCCCCGCCCTCTATTTTCTCTCCGTTAGCAAAAAAAACGCCCTCTGAGCCGGAAAATATCACTGATTTTTCTTCCGAGAGTATTCTATTCAGTTCCAAAAAAGTCTGCTGTATTTTATTTTTTACTATCGGATGCCGCGCATTATAAAGTCTAACCAGGGCGCATAACTGCCCAATACTCTTTAATATTAGTATACACTTATGAATGTCTTTTTTTTGCGCGGCCAAGTTTTTATTTACCATTTTTCTTACGCTGCGTTTTATTTTTAAGAAGCAAGCTCCCGGCTATTATGGCCGGAGCGCTCATGGTCATTAAGGCCAGAATTAAAGTTGAAATAGAAAAATATTTCACATATAACAAATAGATAATAAAAGCGGTTATCCCTTCTACTATTAAAGCAATCCCTCCGGGAGATTCCCACTTCCACGCGAAAAGAGCCGTAAGCAAAAAGAAAAGCCCCGGCAAAGTACTATGAACTATAATCTCAGCCAATTCCCGGTAATGAAATACACCGCAGGCCAGACCGAAAAATACCCACCAAAGCGCCCAAACCAATGATAAAGCGCGCGCGATATACCGTATAGATGTTTTATCTTTCTTTTTCATTTGTTCCCCCCCATTTTTCTTCTTATTTAATATTGTCCATTGATTATTTGACTCCCTCCTCCAGCAAAAGACAATGCAGCAGTACAGGTTTATCAGCGCTTAAATTCGCTTAAGGCCATCCACCAATCGTGCAGATTCATTGTTTTGGCCTGTTTCCAAAGTTCCCGCGCGCTTTTTGTTTTTAAGTATCCGGGGGCTTTTTCCGTAAACTTCATCGCCTCGGAAAAACCTTGTTCATAATATTCCTTCGCCTGAATCAGACATTCTAAGATATCGGCATCGCGGGCAATAATGCTTTCCTTGCTTGTCTGCCGGGTATAGTCCCGGCGCATATTCTCTAATTCTTCCTGCATCTCCCGCGGCAAACCGCTAATCTGTTCGGTAAAGGCCCGGTCTTCCGCTGGCTGCGCGTCCAAATACCGCTGGGCCATTTTATGTAAATCGGTTATGCGCGCTTCGTGGATATCGTTAAAAACAGTCATCAGCAGCACATTGTAGGCCGGGACTCTTTCCATTTTTGCCAGCACGTATCCGATTACCGCGCAGCGAAAGGCATGATCAGCCACAGACTCGGCATCTTTTATCCCTAACACCGACCATCCGGAACGATACACCCGCTTCAGCAGTCCAGCCTCGGCAATAAAATTCAGCACATTACTCCGGCTTCGCTCCGCATTGTGAGCCTGACGAACCATTTTTAAAGGCGCCTCTTTTTCTTTCATCGGGTCAACTCCCTTTGTCTTGCTGCTTCATAACAAAAAATCGCGCAGGCTGTGGCAACATTGAAAGAAAGCGCCGCGCCGCGCATAGGAATCTGTACTTTAAAATCCAGATGTTTCTGCACCCCGAATCGAATACCCCCGCTTTCCGCTCCCAAAACCAACCCTAAAGGAAACGGCAAAGAAACCTTCGTCAGGTCTTCGGCAGTTTTCTCCAAAACAGCCCCCATAATCCAAAAACCCTGTTTTTTAGCGGCAATAACCGCCTGGGTAATATTAGGCACCAATGATACGGGAACATAATTTTCGCCTCCGGAAGCTACATGCAAAACCGTCTCGGTAACTTCACAGGCATTATGGCGGGGAATAACCACGGCAAAATTTCCCAAACAGGCAGCAGTGCGAATAATACTGCCTAAATTCTGCGGGTCGTTTATCCTGTCTAAAAAGATAAGCGTGGGCCCGCTGCTTGGGGCTTTCGGCGAAGCGGGCAACCCCGCGCCGGCGGGATTGAATAAATCGTAGAAAGACGCATAATTGTATTGTTCGGCTTCAGCTACTATGCCTTGCAAGTCTTTCCCTTGTTTGATGCGGAACAATTTTTCCGCCGGGACATATTCCGCGGAAACATTTTTTTCTTTGATTAGTTTTTCTATCTCCGGCGCCGCGAAATTATTTTGCAAAAATATTTTTTTAATGCTTTCAGGCTGCGCTTTCAGCCTTTCTAACACAGAATTCCTGCCGTATAGAAAAATAGAATTTCTGGACACGTTTCCATCCCGATATTGTAAACCGATATTGCTTATTTGTCCCGGCGCCGTAATTATCCCTCAGCGCCGATTTTTATTTTACTGTAAAATCATCCTCACCGCAAGGAAATAGATGGAATCCATTGCGTATTCATTCTCTTACTTATTTAACTGTGTGTATAGAAGCGGTATTTCGTTCTTGGCAATATCCCACACAATATCAATGTTTACACCAAAATAATCATGAATCAGCTTGTCTCGTGTGCCGGCAATATCCTTCCAGGGAATATTGGAATACTCTCCTTTTGTTTTCTCTGATAACAATTTGACAGCTTCTCCTAAAATCTCAATATTCCTCAGCACGGCATCTTGTGTCTTGTAATCCTGCAAGAAATCTTTGTATTCCATTTTCGATATATAGGACATAATTCTGCCAATCGCTTCTTTTATGTCCTGGATAATAGCTTTATCTTCTCTTTTAGACATAGGTTAAAGTCCTTTCAATAGTTCTGGCGATATCTTTTACGCGTATATTTTTAATGCCGTCTTTCGTTAGCACGTCAACTTTCCTTTGAAATAAATTCTCAAGATACTCCACAAACCTGATAAACTTAAAGCCTATGGGCTGTTTGAATTCGACAAATATATCCAAATCACTGTCTTTTGTCATAGTATCTTTTGCCGCTGAACCAAAAATGCCGATTCTGGAAACACCATATTCGGCCACTAAAACATCATAATTTTTTTTTATTAAATATGTCACTTCTTTCTTATCCATTTTTATCATCCTTTTGTTTAAAGTACATTCTTATATTTTATTGTCAGACAACACCCGCACCAAGGTTCTTATCTCTTGTTCTATCCGGGAAAACTCGCCTGCCTCCATCCATTCATGTCTAAACACACTGGCGCCAAAGGCAACTGCCGAGGCCCCGCGGGAAAAGAAAGCGCGGATATTTTCCGCGTTAACTCCGCCGCAGGCAAGCAGTTCAATATCCGTAAACGGCCCTTTGATCTCCTGGAAATACGCTGGGCCAAAAAATTTGGCGGGAAATACCTTAACCATCGCAGCTCCGGCGCGCCAGGCATTGTAGATCTCCTGAGGCGTAAGCGCTCCGGGGAATACGGGTATTGCTTTTTTCACACAGTACTCTACTATTTCCTCTACTAAGACCGGAAGGACAATGAACGTTGAACCGGCGTCTAAAGCCTCCTGCAAATCTTCTCTGGTTAAAACAGTGCCGGCGCCAATGGTGAGACGATTGCGGGCGCACTTTTTCATTTTTTGAATTAACTTGGCAGCCTGCGGGGTATTCATCGTGATTTCGACAGTCTTTAATCCGGAAGAGACGATACTTTCTGTAAGCGGCTCAATGTTTTTCTCTTTCACCCCCCGTAAAATACCTATAATAGGAACTTCCCTGAATTTATTTATATTCATCGCCTTAGAACCTATTAGTACACTGTTACATAAATTACGTTAAATTCGAAAATCCAAAGCACGCCAGCCAGAGGCTGGTCCGCCTCTGGCGGAAAATCCGAAATTCGGAACAAATCCGAATTTTCGAATTTCCAAATGTTAAAAACTTTTCTCTTCTTTTTGAATCATTGGAATTTTGGTCATTAGAAAATTGTTTCGCCTGTCTGCCGGCAAGGCAGGTATTTCGATATTCGGATTTCGGATTTAAAATTATAGAAATTAATGTAACAACGTGCTATTCGAAGTTAATCCAATCCTATATTCAGCAGGCTTTCATAAAATTCGCGGTAGTTCTCTTTTTTGTCACTCTTGCGCAGGGCCATGGCCGAGCGGGGATGCTCGTTCATCATACCGGCAATAGCGTAAGGAATAACATAGCCCCATTCTATCTTTTCCCGTAACGGAATAAACTCCTGCGATATCAAATCCAAAATGGGACGAATATCGAATTTGGGGTTTTTCAAAAAACCGAGCAAAAGTTCCAGCGGACAATTTCCGGCGGCCCGGCCAATCCCATAGACTGTCCCGTCAAGGTAGTTGGCATTA
>JAZDEE010000046.1:0-8036 GCA_043809065.1 Candidatus Omnitrophota bacterium
TATCTGTGCCTCATCATGAAGGTAGTTGACATCTATAAACAGTATGCTATAATATTTTCTCAATAACAACTGGAAAATAGAGGAGTATAAGATGCGCAGCGATAAGATTAAAAAAGGCCTGGAACGGACCGGGAACCGGGCGTTGTTATATGCTACCGGTTTGGATAAGAGTCAGATGAGCAAGCCTTTTATTGGCGTAGCTACCAGTTTTTCCGATCTTATTCCCGGCCATATTGGAATGCACAGGCTGGAGCGGTTTATTGAGCGCGGTATCTGCGCGGGCGGCGGAGTGCCTTTTTTCTTTGGCGTGCCGGGGATTTGCGATGGGATTGCTATGGGGCACAGCGGGATGAAATATTCCCTGGCTTCCCGGGAATTGATCGCGGATACCTTGGAATCTATGATGGGCGCGCATAGTTTGGACGGGTTGGTCTGCCTGACTAATTGTGATAAAATTACTCCGGGAATGTTGATGGGGATTGCCCGGCTGAATGTTCCGGCCATTGTCGTGACCGCGGGTCCCATGCTTTCCGGAAGATATAAAGGCAGAAGGCTTTCATTAGTAAAAGATACTTTTGAGGCCTTAGCCAGATTCAAAAAAGGAGAGATTTCTCAGGAAGAATTGAATTGTCTGGAAATGGAGGCTTGCCCGGGAGCTGGCTCTTGTCAGGGGTTGTATACTGCCAATACGATGAGTTGTCTTACGGAAGCAATGGGGATGTCTCTTTCCGGCTGTGCCACGGCACTGGCTGTTTCGGCCAATAAGGACCGCCTGGCCTATTTAAGCGGCGAACGTATTGTGGCTTTGGTTTCCCAGGGAGTTTTACCGCGCACGATACTTAAAAGAGAGGCCATTGAAAATGCCATTGTGGTGGATATGGCCTTAGGCGGTTCAACGAATACAGTGTTGCATCTTATGGCTTTGGCTCATGAATTGGGGATTGAGTTGTCTTTAGATATATTTGATGAAATCAGCAGGAAGATTCCGCATATTGTAGATTTACTCCCCTCCGGGCAATATTTCTTAGAAGACCTGGACGCGGCCGGCGGGATTCCGGCGGTATTACGGCAGTTAAAGAAACATTTGCACAATCTAAATACGGTAAACGGAAAGACGATTCAGCAAATTGCTTCTGCTGTTCAGACTATTGATGAAGAGATTATTCGTCCGTTAAATAAACCGTATCATCAGGAAGGCGGCATAGCTGTCTTAAAAGGCAATCTTGCTCCGGAAGGAGCGGTAGTAAAACAGTCGGCAGTCAGCAAGAATATGCAGTGTTTTAGCGGCGCGGCCCGCTGTTTTGATTCCGAAGAAGAGGCTATGCAGGAGATATTAGAGGGAAAGATTAAACCGCAGGAAGTGATTGTTATCCGTTACGAAGGCCCCCGAGGCGGACCGGGTATGCGGGAGATGCTTTCCCCTACTGCCGCTGTGATAGGTATGGGGATGACCGAGAGCGTGGCCTTAATTACCGACGGCAGATTTTCCGGCGGAACACAAGGTCCTTGTATTGGGCACATTTCCCCGGAAGCGGCAGTCGGCGGGCCGTTAGCGATAGTCGAAGAGGGCGACCTGATTACTATTGATATTCCCCAGCGGAGATTGGAACTTAAATTGAGCGAACAGGAAATCGCCCAAAGGCGGTCTAAATGGAAGGCCGCGCAGCCGAAAATTAAACAAGGTTATCTGGCCAGATACGCGGCCTTGGTTTCCTCTGCCAGTAAAGGAGCGGTGTTTTCATAATGAAGCTATCCGGTGCGAAGATATTAATTGAAAGTCTAAAAAAAGAATCAGTCCAGGTAATTTTTGGTTATCCCGGGGGGTCGGTCCTGCCGATATTCGATGTTTTATATGATACCCCGGTGCGTTTTATTTTAACCCGTCATGAGCAGGCCGCGGCGCATGCCGCTGATGGTTATGCCCGGGCTACAGGAGAGGTGGGTGTTTGTATCGCTACTTCCGGGCCGGGGGCGACAAATTTGGTTACCGGCATTGCCACAGCTTATATGGATTCTATTCCCATGGTAGCGATTACCGGACAGGTGAAGACGAATTTAATCGGCAACGATGCTTTTCAGGAAGCGGATATCACCGGGATTACCCGTCCAGTGACCAAACATAATTTTCTGGTAAAGGATGTAAACGAACTTGCCCAGACGGTGAAAGATGCCTTTTATTTGGCCAGGAGCGGCCGTCCCGGGCCGGTATTGATTGATGTGCCTGTGGATATAACTTTGGCGGAAGCGGAGTTTCATTATCCTAAAGAAGCGCAGTTAAGAGGGTATAAACCGACCATCAGCGGTCATCCGGGTCAGATAAAAAGAGCGGCCAAGGCCATTTTGGAGAGTAAACGGCCAATAATTTATGCCGGCGGCGGCGTAATTATTTCCGAAGCAGCCGCGGAGCTGCGAAAATTGGCCGAAAAAACGTCTATACCTGTAACTACTACATTGATGGGCTTAGGATGTTTTCCCGAAGACAATCCTCTTTCTTTAGGTATGTTGGGGATGCATGGGACGGTTTATGCCAACCATGCCACAATAGAATCCGATTTAATTATAGCGGTAGGGGCGAGGTTTGATGACCGGGTAACCGGAAGAGTAGATGCCTTTGCTCCGGCCGCGAAAATCATTCATATTGATATTGACCCTTCGGCTATTAGTAAAAACGTGCGGGTGGATATTCCCATTGTCGGGGACGCGAAAAATATATTATCCCGGTTGAATAAGATTGCGGCTAAACCGCATATTCAGCCGTGGCTGGATAAGATTGCCGCCTGGAAAGAAAAAAGCCCGCTGACTTACAAACAAGATAATAATTTGAGGCCGCAGTTTGTCATTGAGCAAATTTGTCAGCTAACCCAGGGCCGGGCAATTATCTGCACGGAAGTGGGACAAAATCAGATGTGGGCAGCCCAGTTTTACCGTTATACCCAACCGCGCAGTTTTATTTCCAGCGGGGGATTAGGCACGATGGGCTATGGGTTTCCCGCCGCTATCGGTGTGCAGATAGGAAAACCGCAGGATATAGTCTTTGATATCGCCGGAGACGGCAGTTTCCAGATGAATATTCAGGAACTGGCTACGGCCGTGGCCTATAAACTGCCGGTGAAGATTGCTATTCTCAATAACAGTTGTCTGGGAATGGTGCGCCAGTGGCAGCAGCTTTTTTATAAAAAGCGGTATTCTTATACCTTATTAGCCAATCCTGATTTTGTCAAGGTGGCCCAGGCTTATGGCGCCGAAGGCATCAGGATAGAGCATAAGAAGGATGTGGCCGTGGCAATTGAAAAGGCGCTTGCTATAAAAGACCGTCCGGTGGTACTGGATTTCCGGGTTGAACCGGAAGAAAATGTATTTCCCATAGTGCCTGCAGGGGAAGCGATTAACCGGATGATTGAAGGAATGGCATAATTTATAAAAATCAAAAAGCAAATATCAAAAATTAAAATGACAAATAGAAATAACCAAATTCCAAGAAACAATAACCAAACAAGCACCAATACCCAAATTTCAATAACCAAACACGACGGGTTGTTTGATTATTGGTGATTGGGATTTGGTTATTGTTTGGAATTTGTATCTTGGTTATTGGTTATTTCGTGTTTTTATCGACAAGGTGTTAGAAAGTGGGGCAAAGGATGAAGCATACCTTTTCCGTATTGGTAGAAAATAAGTTTGGCGTGTTAGCCCGGGTAGCCGGATTATTTGCCGCGCGGGGGTTCAATATTGAATCTTTGGCGGTCAGCCCGACTAATGAACCGGCGCTTTCGCAGATGACGATTGTAGTGGATGCCGCGGATGAACGGGTCCTGGAACAGATAAAAAAGCAGTTGAATAAATTAGTGGATACAATTAAAGTGCAGGATTTGACCGGTGAGGACTTTATTGACCGGGAATTGGTTTTAGTAAAAGTAGCGGCAGATTCCCACAGCAGGCCGCAGATACTGGAGGTTGCCCAGACGCTGGAAGCGAAAATAGATGAAGCAGCGGCAGGCGCTATCACTTTGGAAGTAGTGGGGGATCAAAATAAAATACATACCCTGCTGGAATTGCTGAAGTCTTTTGAAGTGAAGGAAATTGTCCGTACCGGCCGGATTGCGATGAACCGTAAATAGGGGTGAGGTTCCCTCGCCCGGATTTCTAACAAAATCTATACATAAAGGAAGGAGCAAAAAATGGCTAAAATGTATTATGATAAAGATGCCGATTTAGGGCTCTTGAAAGGGAAAAAGATTGCTATAATAGGGTATGGAATTCAGGGCAGAGGGCAGGGGATGAATCTGCGGGATTCCGGGTTGGATGTTATTGTTTCCGAGTTGGAAAATACTTCTAACTATAATCAGGCCAAAAGCGACGGATTTACGCCTGTCTCCGCGGAACAGGCTGCCCAGTCTGCCGATATTATCCAGATATTGACCCAGGACCATGTGCAAAAAAAGGTTTATGATGAGGCTATCAAGAAAAACTTAAAAAAAGGGAAGGCGCTGGTATTTTCACACGGCTTTAATATCCGTTTTAAGCAGATTCGCCCTCCTAAGCAAGTAGATGTGTTAATGGTAGCGCCTAAAGGACCAGGGGCGTTAGTCCGCAGGATGTACGAGGAAGGCAAGGGGGTTCCCGCTCTTTTGGCTGTTTTTCAGGATGCCAGCGGGCAGGCCAGGAATCTGGGGTTGGCTTATGCCAAAGGTATCGGGGCAACCAGGGCCGGGGTGATTGAGACTACCTTTGCCGAAGAGACGGAAACCGACCTTTTTGGAGAGCAGGCAGTGCTTTGCGGCGGGGCCAGCGAGTTGATAAAAGCGGCCTTTGATACTTTGATTGAGGCCGGATACCAGCCGGAGATTGCTTATTTTGAGTGTCTGCATGAACTTAAGCTGATTACCGACTTGATTTATCAGTATGGCATCCAGGGGATGCGCCAAAGAGTCTCGGATACGGCTGAATATGGAGATATGACCCGGGGCAAAGTGATTATCGACGAAAAAACGCGCAAAAAGATGAAGAAAATGCTGAAAAATATTCAATCCGGAAAGTTTGCCCGCGAATGGATAAAAGAAAATGAAACCGGGCGGGTAAAGTTTAATGAAATGAGACAGCAGGAAGCGAAACATCCCATTGAGGAAGTGGGCGCCCGGCTACGGGCAATGATGCCCTGGATGTAATTTTGCTGCAGGGGACGGTCTGTGATTGTCTCAAAAAGGTGAAATATGGATAAAATAATTATATTTGATACTACATTGCGTGATGGGGAACAATCTCCCGGCGCCAGCTTAGATACTTCCCGTAAGCTGGAGATTGCCCGGCAATTGGCTTGTTTGGGCGTGGATGTCATTGAAGCGGGGTTTCCGGTTTCTTCTCCGGGAGATTTTTCCGCGGTGAAGAAGGTTGCCGCCGGTATAAAAAGGCCAGTGATCTGCGCTCTGGCCCGGGCTATAAAAAAGGACATTGATGCCGCTTATAACGCGCTTTTACCGGCGCGTAAAAAGAGAATTCATGTATTTTTAGCTACATCCAGGATTCATATGAAGTACAAACTGGAAAAAGCAGAAGAAGAAATCCTCCGTCAGGCCAGTGAAACAGTCAAATATGCCCGGGGCATAGTTGAGGATGTGGAATTTTCGCCGGAAGATGCCTCACGCACAGAAAAGGATTTTCTCTTTAAAGTGGTGGAGGCGGCAATTAAGGCCGGGGCCGGCACAATTAATATTCCCGATACAGTGGGGTATGCAATTCCTGAGGAGTTTGGGCAGTTGATTAAAGATATCCGGAACAATGTGCCCAATATTCATAAAGCGGTGTTAAGCGTCCATTGCCATAACGACTTGGGCTTAGCGGTAGCAAATTCCTTAGCCGCTGTAGCTCGCGGCGCCGGACAGGTAGAATGCACTATAAATGGTTTGGGTGAGCGGGCGGGAAACGCTTCTTTGGAAGAGATTGTGATGGCCATGCGCACGAGGAAGGATTTTTTAGGCAAATCTACCGGTATCAGCACAAAGGAGCTTTATAAGACTTCCCGCATGGTTTCCAGACTAACCGGCATTATCGTTCAGCCCAATAAAGCTATCGTCGGACAAAATGCCTTCAGGCATGAGGCCGGTATTCATCAGGATGGTGTTTTAAAGAAAAGAATAACTTATGAGATTATGCGTCCGGAGGATATTGGTCTGGAAGAAACTGCCGGGGGGCTGGTTTTAGGCAAACATTCCGGCCGGCATGCTTTTTCCAACCGTCTGCAAAAATTAGGATTTCATTTGTCCGGCAGCCAGATTGATAAATTATTTTTTAGCAGTTTCAAGAATCTTGCCGATAAGAAAAAAGAAATTTTTGACGAGGATTTAATCGCTCTTGTCCAGGAAGAAATTTCCGTAGTCCCGAAGGTATGGCAGTTGGTCAGCATGGAAGTGAAAAGCGGCAATAAGATAGCGCCTGCGGCCGTAATTAAATTAAAAACAAAAAATAAAACGTGCTGCGAGACTTCTTCCGGAGACGGCCCGGTAGATGCCTGTTATAAGGCCATAGATAAAATTACCGGCATCAAAGGCCGGCTGTTAGACTACTCCATCCAGGCGGTAACCGGCGGAAAAGATGCCTTAGGTGAAGTGCGCATCCGCATAGCTGCCGGGGGCAAAGAGATTGCCGGACATTCCTCGAGCACGGATATTATCGAAGCTTCGGTTCATGCTTATCTTGATGCGATAAATAAACTATTGTATAGTAAATCCTGATTAGGAAACTTTATTTTATAGTGCACTGTAGTATATACGGTATCGTTAGTTCGTTGTGTCCGTTAGTTCGTTTGGTCTATTGTTCTATTTTGTAGTGCCTGTTCCCCGAACAGGCCGCAAAATGAGCACCGGTACAGTTGGTTTTGTAGTTATTTCTGAATTGTCCCTCCGGTATTTTCATCCCTGAATAAAGAAAGTTGAAAGATGGCGAAATTATATGGTCTTATTGGGTTCCCGGTTAAGCATAGCTATTCGGCGATCATGCATAACGCGGCTTTTAGGGAAATGGGGATAGATGCCCGTTATGAGTTATTTGAAGTAAAGGCGGAAAATTTGGGGGAGGAGTTCAGAAAAAAGGTTGGACAAGGTATTTGCGGATTAAATATAACTATCCCGTATAAAGAAAAGATTATAGAGTGGGTAGATCAGTTACAGCAGGAGGCCCGGCTGATCGGGGCGGTAAACACCATAAAAGTAGATCGGGATAAGACTACCCGCGGGTTTAACACGGACGGGTTGGGATTTATTACCCATCTTCAGGAAGTAATAAACTTTAATCCCGAAGGTAAAAGAACGGCTGTCTTGGGCGCGGGGGGTGCGGCGCGGGCAGTTTCTGTGTCTTTAGCGCAGAAAGCCAAAGAAATTGCTCTCTTTGATATAGATAAAGAGCGGGCGCTGAGACTGAAAGAAATGCTTACAGCTAATTTTTCCGGCTGTGTTGTCCGGACGGTTTCTGAAACGGACGATTTACTGGACGAAAACACGGATTTATTGGTCAATGCTACTCCTTGCGGTATGCACAAAGGAGATCCGCTGCTTATCAATCCGGATAAACTGCACAAAAGACTGTTTGTTTATGATTTAATTTATAATCCCGGGGAGACGCCTCTTTTATCCGAAGCCAAAAGAAGAAAATGCGCGGGGATATTTAACGGATTGGGAATGCTTTTATATCAGGGAGCGTTGGCCTTTAAGATTTGGCTGGAAGTGGAAGCTCCGATAAAAGTAATGGAACAGGCCCTGAAAGAGGCCTTGTCGCAATATGCCGCGTAGTGTATTGCGAGATTATTTATAGAAAGTAACCAGAAACCAGATTGCAGTAACCAGAAAAAGAAAATAAAAACTACAAGATAAGAGGAATTATCAGTACGATTGAAGGCTAACCAACTCTTATACTCTGGTTTCTGGTTACTTTCTTGGAGAAAGGCTGCTAAAGATGATAATTATGGGAATATTTATCTTTTATTTCGGGGCAATCATAGGCAGTTTCCTCAATGTCTGTATTTATCGTTTAATCAAGAAAGAGTC
>JAZDEE010000047.1:0-3694 GCA_043809065.1 Candidatus Omnitrophota bacterium
AGCAGACGCTCCGGCAGCAGCGCCGGGCATATATCCGGCCATCACCGGCATACTCGCGGAAACCCCAAACTTATCTTCCAGAACTTTCACCAGGTTAGATAACTCTAAGACAGTCATTCCGGCAATAGTTTTGACTACTTCTTCCGCTTGCGCAGAAAGCTTTATCTCTGCGCTTCCCTTTTTACTTTCTTCCGTGGATTGAACATCTTCAACTTTTGTTTTTTCCTCTGACATTTTATCGTCCTCCTATACCTTCTTTTCGCGTATCTTATCTAAAACCACAACGAAATTTCTCATTGTTGCGGATAAACAGTTCACTAAGCCCGAAATCGGAGACTTAATCCCTCTTACTATCTGCGCCAACAACACTTCCTTTGCAGGAATCGTGGCTAATTGTTTTACTGAATTACGGTTTAAAGTCTGCCCGCCGACATAAGCGCCTACGACCACAAATTTTTCATTTTTCTCCGCAAACTCTAAAAGTATCTTGGAAATACTAACCGGGTCGCCGCTGCTTACAGTTATAGCGGTCATTTGCTGCATAAAAGTACTCAATTCTTCTATCTGCAGCTGTGAAAATACTTTTTGGGCTATCCGGTTCTTTACTACCATAAAAGAAGCTTTATTATCTTTAAGTCTGCGTCTCAGCCGCTCCTGTTCATCAACAGCTAACCCGCTAAAAGAACTGAAAAACAACTCATCTTTGTTTTGCAATTTCTCTTTTATTTCCCGCGCCATTATTCTTTTTAATTCAATCCCTAACTTTTCCATCTTTTTATGTTTTCCTGAAAAATTCTGTTAGAGGGCAACAGCCGTTCGCCCCTACAAAGCCAATTTAGCGATATCCAGTCTTAGCCCCGGTCCCATAGTCGTGGTTAAAGTTATAGTATTTATTAAACGTCCTTTTACAGTGGCAGGACGCGCATAAGAAACAGCCTTTAATAAAGCCTGCGCATTCTCGGTAATAGCCTGCGCAGAAAAAGATACTTTTCCTATTATTGAATGGATATTCCCGGTTTTATCAGTTTTAAACTGAACTTTTCCGCTTTTTAAATCCTTAATAATACGGACAATATCCGGTCCTACTGTTCCTGCTTTAGGACTGGGCATCAGTCCTCGCGGCCCCAAAATTTTTCCCAATTGGGCAACATCTTTCATCATTTCAGGAGTACTAGCTAATTTATCAAACTCCATCCAGCCTTTTTCTATCTTTTCAATAAGCTCTTTTCCTCCGGCAAAATCCGCTCCGGCTTCCTGAGCCTTATTCATATCCTCGCCTTTGCAAAAAACACAAACCCGGACTTCCTTCCCAATACCATGAGGCAACACAATATTACCCCTGATCATTTGTTCCGTTTGTTTGGAGTCGATATTGACATTACAGGCTACTTCTACAGTCTCATCAAATTTAGGATGAGAAAAATTCTTAATAACGGCAATAGCTTCTTCCAAACTATAAAGTTTGTTTTTTTCCACAGCGTTAAGACAATTTTTGAATCTTTTACTTGCCTTCTTCATGGACTGCCTGTTGTTATCCCTTTCCCGCGGGAGCTTTCGCTGCAGCAGGTTTTGCCGCAGCAGGTTTCGCCGCGGCAGGTTTTGCCGCGGCAGTCTTTACTGCCGCAGATTTTTCTTTGGCAGGAGCAACTTTGTCCTGCACTTGTGCTAGAATTTTTTGTTTTTCTTCATTTGACTCCACAATTACAATCCCCATACTCCGGGCTGCCCCCTCGATAATTTTCAGAGCCTGGGCTATATTAGTGGTATTCAAATCATTTAATTTAGTTTTAGCAATTTCTTCAACTTCTTTTCGGGTAACCGCCCCAGCTGTTTCTCTGCCCGCAAGACCGGAAGCCTTGGCTATATTCGCAGCCTGCTTCAATAAAACCGCGCCTGGAGGACTTTTGGTTATAAAAGTAAAAGTTCTATCTTCATAAGCAGTGATTACTACCGGCAAAATCAGGCCTTCTTTTCCCCGGGTCTTTTCATTAAACGCTTTGCAAAACTCCATAATATTTAACCCGTGCTGCCCTAAAGCAGGCCCTACCGGAGGCGCAGGATTAGCCTGTCCTGCCGGACAATAGAGTTTGATGATCGCTTTAATTTTCTTAGCCATATTTTTATACCTTCTCTACCTGCCAGTATTCTAATTCCACAGGTGTGGCTCTCCCAAAAATAGAAACACTGACCTTCAGCTTTCCTCTATTTGGATTAACTTCCTGTACAATACCATTAAAATTTGTAAACGGACCTTCAATTACCCGCACGCCTTCTCCATTTTCAAACAAAACTTTAGGTATAGGTTTTTCTCTTTTTTCCTCTGTCTGACGTAAAATAGTCTTGATTTCCTTTTCGCTTAAAGCCTGCGGCCGGGAACGCGGTCCAATAAAGCCGGTTACCCCTGATGTAGTCTTGATAATATACCAAAGTTTATCGGTTAACTCCATTTCAACCAGGACATATCCCGGGAAAAACTTACGAAAGGAAATTTTTTTCTTACCGCCTTTTACCTCGGAAACCTTTTCGGTGGGAATCAAGATTTGCGCAACAAGTTCCTGTAAAGAATTTTCCGTGACTTGTCTTTCTATATTTAGCTTTACTCGCTCTTCAAGCCCGGTCTGGGTATGAAGCACATACCATTTTTTCGCCATTTTTATCTGTTCTCTATAGCTATTCGCAATTATGAATTATTGCCGGATAGTAAAATTGACTGCCTGCGCGATAATAAAATCAACAACAGCCACAAAACTGGTTAATAATACAACAGCTACTATAACAACCCCCGTAGACCCAATCAACTCTTTTCTTGTTGACCAGGAGACCTTTTTCATTTCCGTCTTAACGTCAGTAACAAAGCTTTTTATTTTTTTGAACATTTTTCTGGTCTCCGCAATATCCAAGTTTTGATTTAAAATCAAAACTAAAAGCTACCACAGGCCTGGAGGGATTTGCCTACTGCGCTCGGCCGGAGCCTCGCTGCGTAGGCTCCCCTCACTCGCTTCCGGCCGGTCATTCCTGACAACGGCCTCATCCTCGCTTCGCTCGGCGCTCGTTCGCTTCAAATCCCTCTCTGTTTCCACAGCTTTTGCTTTAATATCTAAGTTTTGATTTAAAATCAAAACTAAAAGCTACCACAGGCCTGGAGGGATTTGAACCCCCAACAGGTGGATTTGGAGTCCACTGCTCTATCCAGTTAGAGCTACAGGCCTATACAGGAAATACATTTTATCTATGAGATTTCTTTATGTTTGACGTGCTTACGGCAAAATTTACAAAACTTACTTAACTCTAATTTGCCGGTAACATTATGTTTATTCTTAGTAGAACTATAATTGCGTCTTTTACAAACTGTACAGGCTAAAATGATTTGTTCTTGCATTTGGGCTTACTCAAAAAAAATTACTGAATAATTTCACTAATTACACCGGCGCCTACGGTATGACCGCCTTCGCGAATGGCAAAACGCAGATTCTTTTCCATGGCTATAGGCGTAATCAACTCTATCTCCAGCGTCACGTTATCCCCGGGCATCACCATCTCCACTCCGCTGGGAAGCGTGGCTACTCCCGTCACGTCCGTCGTCCGAAAATAAAATTGCGGCCGGTATCCCTTGAAAAACGGCGTGTGCCGTCCTCCTTCTTCTTTCGTCAATATGTACACTTCCGCCTTGAATTTCTTGTGCGGCGTTATCGTC
>JAZDEE010000048.1:0-10862 GCA_043809065.1 Candidatus Omnitrophota bacterium
AAGTCAGGACAATTTTATCGTCTGCCGCGGCAGGATTGGAAGTATAAATCAATGCGCGGCCGGCAGTAAGCGGCGATTTGCCGGTTTCTGCCAACACCCCATTTTTCGCGCCCCTGCTGGAAAAATACACGTTTTCCAGCAATCCCTCAGCATCCGGGCTCATCGACAAATCCACCAGTTGAAATATCTGATACTGCCCTGCGGATTGGCCTTTAACAGAAATAGTCACCTCAGCGGGAAGGCCTCTTTCCTCAGGAGCGCTCAAACTTATCGTGTGACCTCCGGAAAGCAGGCTGACCTCCGTTTGGGAAGGAGCCTGGATATCCAATTCTATGTCTAAAGCCGCGCTTACAGGCGGCTGAGTAGAGTCCATCGGTTCCAGGAAAAAACTCAATCTGCCTTTATATAGACCGCTTTTCTCTACTAAAGAATATTTGAGGGTATAAACAAGCGTAAAGGTATCGTTTTCACCGGTCCCGCCGGAGGTATAAATAATAGCCCTTCCCAACCCCACAGGGACAGCCGAATCCAGCCCCAGTGTCCCGCTGCTATTCGACCCCTTGAGCGTATATACTGTGAAAGCATCCGGGGGCAGGAATACCCCTTCCGCGGAAGCCAGCGGCGCCAATAAGGTCTGAGTCACCTGATAACGCTTGCCGATGTCCGAACTAACCTGAACAGTCACTTCCTTTTTGCCCGTCGTCTGAAAACGGTCGCTCTCGGAAAACCGCAGTTCAAAACTACCGTCATAAGGAGATACATTCAGATTAAACGCCGCCCAACAGGCGTCACTGCCAAAAACAATCCCCAGGATACCCAGAAGTAATACCAACAGATTCTTTTTCTGCCGCATATTTCTCCCTTCCTTATTGAGATTATTAATAACTTTAACAATCTTTTAAAACGTTATTAAAAAAAATAAGCGCTGCCTCTTTATTAATCCGCGCTTATTATAAAAATCCTCTAATATTATACTTCATAAATATAGAGTTAATTTATCATATTAAAGTATAGTTTGTCAAGAAAAATTTCATCCGGGTAAATCCGCTATTTTTGAGTACTTTTGGGGAATTAAATCCGGGCAAATATTCAGATAGGAAAATTGGGGTTTTTTAGACATTCGGGAGGGGGTAGTTAAGCGATAAAAAAGCTGGTTTTGAGGGCCTTTTCCCTGCCGGCTATATGATATACTTATATTATAATAAACCTACCTGGGGGTGGATACTCTTTATGCTTAAAATAAGATGGATCGGTATATTGATTTTAACAGCGGCGTCGCTTTTACAGGCCTCGGACTTTGCCTATTCACAAAATATCACGGGAAAAAGCAACAAAATCCTCCCCTCATTTGTTAATAGGAAGCAAGATCCCTGGGCAGGGAAAAATATCATCCCGGGGAAAAGGCAAAAAAGCGCTGCATTATCCTTTTTGTCGGCTTCCGATAACCATTTTCCCACAACGCCTTCCAATGTAGTTGCTGTTAATGAAAATATGAATACGGTATTGATTACCTGGGACGCCTCAGAAGATCCCGAATCGGGTATCAGCTATTATGTTTTTGGCGTAGGCACAACCCCGGGTGAAGCAGATATAAAATGGTGGCAGGTAACTTATAATCCAAATACATCTTTTTCTCCCCTCCGATACGAATGCGCGGAAGGAGATACCATTTATGTATCCGTACAGGCCGTTAATGGGGCAGGCGTTTATAGCGAAACCGCGGTAAGCAATCCTGTTCAGTTAAAGAAAGAGGTCTTGGGGAAATCCTCCAATAATATCACTATTGCCTATGCCGATTATGGATTTGACACGGATAGGGTAACCATTATTGCCGGATGGACCCCTGAAGAAATAGCGCGCTTTGAATACTTTACCTCACGGATGATTCCTATTATTAAGGACGTTTATGGACCTCCTTCCCATAATTTTACAGTAACCTTCGTTAAAGATTTAGCCTTTTCCGGTTCCAATATCTATTTTCCCGGGAATAACGAGCTGCACACAGATGGAAGTTGGTATCCCCAACTTTTAACGCATGAGTTAGTGCACGCGTTTAGAGATAACGTAATGATTTGCACAAACCAATACGGGGAATTTGACACTAAATTAAGCGGGTTTGAAGAAGGGTTCGCGCAAGCGGTAAGTTATGTATGCATGAATAAATACATCGAACTATACCCGGATGACCCTTATGTCAATACAAAGGAAATGTGGCTTTCTGATTTCGATTGGGATTATGATTTTCAAAATGTTGAAGAATTAAGCACCGAGGATTTTTGGAGCTCCAGCAATGGCACGTTGATATACTGGTATAGATATGAAATGGCCGCGGCAGGAATGCGAAAGATTCAAATAGAATGCCCGGATTTCTATAGACAGTTTAATCAAGAATGGTATGCCCGCCTGAACGCTGACCATAATCTGTTTCCTTCACGGGAGCTGGTCGTTGATATCATCAGTTCAATAGTCCCTAAAATCGAAGGAGTCGCGGCCGAGGAGTGGATAAACCAGCAGTATGTCTTTGATTGCCGGATTCATCCGGGTAAAAAAATATGGGTCAGAACACAGCATTATCCTCACTGGTGGTATGCCATTTATCAAACGATCCACTATTATGAAACATTTAGCAACGGCAGTGACTGGGCATATTTGGATGAAGGAACAAACGAATGGATATATTACAGTTTAAATGGTTCATCAGGAAAAGCGGCTTTGTATGATTTTAATGACAACATGGTTTGGGATGGAAATTTACGAATAGAACCGGTGGAAAATCCTCCCGACTACTATGGTTATGGCGCGGCTATTAAACACCTGATAAACGTAGATAATGATGATGAGTTTCCCGCTGATACATATATAGGGGGATTACATGCAACCGGACTTTATAAGATGGAAATAACGTTCGATGAAACCACCAAGACTATTTATCGGGTAATGGGAGATGCCTTAGTAGATATTCATGGGGGAGTATTGGGAGGTATCATCGGCGCGCAAGGGGGCACCGTTTATATTAATCATGAGGGTTTCCCGGAAGAAGAAGGAATGCCGGTAGTCAATGGCGCCTTTTTTGGTCAAAGAAGCTGGGCCGGGGTATTAAACAGCCGGACCGGACTTTATGACACAGTACCCGGGAAACTGCACATTAAATATGTTAACCAATATGGAGAAATATATCATAAAGAAGTGAACATTGACCGAGGCGGCCCCTCCGGGAATCATATTTTCCTTCTAGATTTTACGGAAAAGACTCCTGAGCTAACCACACTTCCCCCCCAACCTGTGGTTATTGATGAAGGCGATTACACGTTAAGTACTACTACGTTGCAAGCCTCCTGGTCTGTTGCTGAGACGGAATCCGATATCCAGGACTACAGTTACGCGATTGGGACATCCCCATACGCTAATGACATACTGGATTGGACCATAACACAGGAAAGTTCAGTTATACAGCGAGGATTAAACCTCTTGCCCGGTAATAGTTATTATTTCTGCGTTAAAGCAAGGAACAACGCCGGACTCTGGAGCGAAGTTGGTTGTTCAGATGGAATAAAAGTTATATCCAAGCCCAAAGCAGTCATCGACTCCATTATCCCCAATCCAGTCTATAAAGGCAAAAGTGTTACTTTAAGCGGGCATGGTGAGAGTAAAGAAAGCGATATAGTCGAATATAGCTGGCGGTTGGATAAAAACGATATTTTAGGCAGCAGTAATTCGTTAACTTTCTCCGCTTCCGCGGCAGGCACGCATACCCTTTTCTTGAAGGTAAGGGATAGTAACGGGATATGGTCGGAAGAAGCGCGTCAGGAATTAGTTGTTTTGGAAGACAATAAAACAATATCCAGCGAAAAAAAGACAATAACCGGCAGTTTTAGCGAAAATCTGCCGGTTAAACTTCTGAGCAAATTCTTTCAAACAAAATTCAGATTATCCGGCATCTAAACAACTCGGCTGTCCTTCCGCGAGGCTGATTCAGGTTCCGGATAGAGTTACAGTTTATGCCCCGCCAGCGCCGCTATTTTAGCCGCGGCTTCTTCTCTGGCTACGATCCTGGTCTCTCCTGAAGCGCGTAGTTTTATTTCCACTTTTCCTTCCAGAATCTTTTTTTCGCCAATAATCACCTGCACAGGTATGCCGATCAGGTCGGCATCTTTCAGCTTAAGCCCGGCCCGCTCATCACGCTCATCTAACAGCACGTCTAAGTTATATTTCTTCAAAGTCTCATACAATTCAAAAGCCGCCTTTCGGGCAACCTCCTGCTGAACGTTTAACGGGATAATTAACACCTGATAGGGGCTGATTCCCGGAGGCCAGATAATACCGTCTTTATCATGGCTTTGCTCAATAGCGGAAGCCATTATGCGATTAACGCCAATCCCGTAACAACCCATAATTATCGCTTTTTCTTTGCCGTCCGCGTCTAAAAACCTCGCCCCCAAAGCCTCGCTGTATTTAGTCCCCAGCTTAAATATATGGCCCACCTCTATAGCGGTATAGAATTCTAATTCCGCTGCGCATTTTGGACAAGCCTTCGCCTTTTTGATCTCTTCGCTGACGTTGCTGGAGGCCCAAAGACAGGCCTGGCATTTAGCAATAGTATCTTCTCCGCCCTGAGCCGGCACCATAAACTCGTGAGAAACATCCCCCGCCCATAATCCCTGAATCCGCTTCTACCGCTAAGAAATTAAGCCCGCAGCGGCGAAAAATAAGGTGGTAGGCGTCATACATTTTCTGATAATTTTTGCTTAACCCATCCATATCACGGTCAAAGCTGTAAGCATCTTTCATAATAAACTCACAACTTCTTAATACCCCAAACTTGGGCCGGGGTTCATCTCGGAACTTAGTTTGAATTTGATATAAAATCTGGGGAAGCTTGCGGTAAGATTTCAAATAGGCCCGGGCCACCTCCGTAATGACTTCTTCATGGGTGGGACCCAGCACCATTTCCTTATCCCGCCGGTCCCGGAAAGAGATCATCACTTTACCAATATCCGCGTATCTGCCGGAATCCTTCCAGAGCGCCAATGGCTGCAGCGCGGGCAATAACAAACGCTGCGCGCCCTTAGCGTCCATCTCCGCTGAAATAATCTTTTCTATTTTCTCCAATACTCTAAAGCCTAAAGGAAGATAAGAATATACCCCCGAAGAAAGGCCGCGAATAAGCCCCGCCCGCAGCATCAAATTATGACTTATTGCTTCTGCTTCCTGAGGAGCTTCTTTTAAAGTAGGAATTAAACATTCTGACCAAAGCATAATACCGCTCTCCTATTATAATTTTGAATAACCAATTACCAAGATACAATAACCAAACAATAACCAATTACCAAATCACAATAACCAAAAATAGATATAAAGATATGTGTAGGGCCCGTTCCCCGAACGGGCCGTTGTGATTTTGTTTGGTGTTTGATTATTGAATATTGGGATTTGTTTGGTGATTGCCCGCCAGAGGCGGGTCTGCCTCAGGCAGGTTTCTTGGTTATTAGAATTTCTAATCATTACCTTCTATCATCACTTCCTCGGCACGCTCATGCAACTTTTGACACCACCTCTATTATTCCATTTGCCTAAGAAACAGTTCCGGGTTGATTTTTATCCCTTTTTTCTCAATATTGGCCAGGCACAACGGCACGATACCTGTGGCTTTGATTTTTCCTTTGATAACGCCTTTTTCATCAAACCCTTCCTGGACAAAAGTAAAAATATCTTCCAAAGTAACTTCCTCATCCTTCAGGCCGCGCACCTCCGTAATATGCGTAACTTTACGGCTTCCGTCCTGTAATCTTTCCTGCTGGACAATCAGGTTGAGATTATTGGCAATATGTTTTCTAATCGTCCAAAGCGGGATATTTACTCCGGAAGTGGCAATCATCGTTTCCAAACGGGACACCACATCAGTGGGAGAGGCCGCATGAATAACGCCCAAGGCCCCTCTATGTCCGGAGGCCATCGCCTGCAGCATATCCAGGGCTTCGCCTCCTCTGACCTCGCCAATAACAATCCGGTCCGGACTCATTCTTAAGGAATTCTTCAGGAGGTCGCGGATAGTTACTGCCCCTCTTCCTTCAGTATTAGCCAGCCTGGCCTGCAGCCGCACTACATGCTGCTGAGAAAAATTAAGCTCTACCGTATCTTCGATAACGACAATCCGCTCATCAGGATCTATATAATATGAGAGCACCCCTAAAGTAGTGGTCTTGCCTGTCCCGGTAGGGCCGGAAAAAATCATATTGATTTTAGCTCTGACACAAGCAATCAGGAATTCACCGGCCTCCCGGCTCAATGTCCCTACCTTAATCAAATCCTCTATTTTAGCAATAGTGCCAGACATCCTGCGGATAGTTACTATCGGCCCTTCCAGCGCTAACGGCGGGATAATGACATTTATCCGAGTTCCGTCTCCCAAAGAAGAATCCACAAAAGGCGTAGCTTCGTCAACCTTACGTCCGGAGAAAGAAACTAATTTTTGCACCAGATGCTGAAGCTGGGTAATATTTTTGAACTTGATTTTCGTCAGAAACTTTTTACCCTTTTTCTCCGCGTAGATCTTATTACAGCCGTTGATCATTATTTCTGTTACTGCTTCATCCTTCATCAAGTCATCTATGGGTCCATAGCCTAATATCTCATCAACAATCTCTTTGATCAGCCTTTCTTTATCTTCCACCGGCAAAACTAAAGGCACCTTTTTATCCCGGCCGCGGAATTCCAGCAATTCCTCTATCCGCGCTATCAACACGTTCCTTTTTTCCGGCAATTCCTGATCCGCGAAAAAATAAGACGGGGCAAAATTTTGAATGACCTCTTCCTGAATTTGCAGTTTTAATTGCTCAAACCCTTCCTTTTCCACCATTTCCCTACACTCCTTCTCACCTGGCCGGCCGGCCGGTTATGTATCCACTCTTCTCTATTTCCAGCAAGAGCCTGCGGACAAAATTTTCTTCCTTAATCTTTTCTACTACTTTCCCTTTCCGGAATAAAAGCCCGCATCCTTTTCCGGCGGCAATCCCCAAATCCGCCTCTTTGGCTTCCCCCGGACCGTTAACCTCACAGCCCATTACCGCTATCTTCAATGGACGATTTACAGCGAACTCTCTATGTC
Source organism: Candidatus Omnitrophota bacterium (assembly GCA_043809065.1). GTDB lineage: Bacteria > Omnitrophota > Gorgyraeia > JAFGHF01 > JAZDEE01 > JAZDEE01. Next base: position 7,106 of record JAZDEE010000048.1, read on the forward strand.
CCAGCTTTTTAGTTAGTTCTTCCACAATCCCGACTATATTTGCCTGGGTGCGTCCGCAAGTAGGACAAGCGATAATCTCCGGAGTAAAATTTCTTATCCCCAATGACTGCAAAATATTCCTTGCCGCGGTCACCTCTTCTTCCGGGTCCCCGGTCAAAGACACCCTGATGGTATCTCCGATGCCTTCCAACAAAAGACTGCCTATGCCCACTGCGGACTTTATCATTCCATACTGAGGCAGACCGGCGGCTGTAATTCCCAGATGTAAAGGATAAGAACAGACGGCGGCCAGCTTTTTATACGCCTGCACGGTTTCCGCTACATCCGAGGCTTTCAGAGAAACTACTATATCATAAAAATCCATCTCTTCAAGAATTTTTATATAATCAAGAGCAAACCGCGCCATCCTACCCGATAAATCCGCGGTCCGCGCTTCACGGGGAACGCTTTTCCCGCTGGAGGCGCTTTTACGGATGGCTGTTAAGGAGCCGGAATTAACCCCTACGCGGATAGGAATCTTTCGTTTTTTTGCCGACGCTATAACCGCCTTGATCTCCTCATGGCGATAAATGTTCCCCGGATTTAAACGCAGCCCGTCCGCCCCGCAATCTATCGCCTGAAGGCCTAAACGATAATTAAAATGTATGTCGGCGACTAACGGGATATTTATCTTGGCCTTGATTTTTCTCACCGCGCAGGCAGAGGCAGTATCCCTCACTGCGACTCTAATGATTTCACATCCTAATTTTTCCAGCCGGTGAATCTGCCGCACCGTGCCGGTTACGTCTTCGGTAGCCGTCTTGGTCATCGATTGAACGGAAATTAAGGAATTCCCGCCTACTTTTACCGGGCCAATCTTTACCGTTTTAGTTTTTCTTCTTTCAATCACTGTTTCATTCCGATTTTACTACCCCATTGAAAAATCTTTTCGATTGCTCCTACCCGCACCAAATCATTATAAGAGATAAAAAGCACCAGTGTAACCAACGCCGCCAACCCAAACTGAGCCGCCATCTCCTGCACTCTGAGATTAACCGGTTTTCTTCTTATTTTTTCCAGCAGTAAAAAGAAAAGATGCCCGCCATCAAGCACGGGTAAAGGCAAAAAATTGAAAAGCGCCAGACATATACTTAAATGCCCCATTAGACTGATAAGATAGATAAAACCCATTTTCGCCACATTACCCGTAAGTTTAAAGATAAAAATAGGGCCGGCAAACGACTCTTTAAAGGACATCCGGTGGGTTAAAACCAACCAAAGGGCTTTATAGGTCATCGTGGTCAAAACCCAAGTTTTCTGGCCGCCTTTATAAAAAGACTTTGCCCAGCCATATTTAACTTCGGTCATTTCCTCGGAAGGCTGAATTCCGATTAAGCCCATCTTTTTTTTCTGGCCCAGGATATCCTCTCTTTCCTGAGTCTGCGGACTAAGTTTAATCTTAATGAATTCATTATCTCTTTTTATATCTAAAACGACCTCGGCCGCCTGCGTTTTCTGATGTATCAGCTCAGCCATATCGTCCCAAAACTCAACTTTTTTCCCGTCCACAGCCAGGATAACATCGTTCTCTTGAATTCCCGCCGCGCGAGCCGGATAATCCTCTAAAACTTTTCCTACCCGTGTAGTCAGAGTAGGACAGCCTATAATAAAGACTATGGAGAAAAAGAAAAAACCTAGAAGATAATTAAGGATGGGGCCGGCAGCTATTATCTGCGCCCTTTGGCCGCAGCTTTTGGCCATGAATTCCCAGGGCTTTCCCTTCCGCTTTTCAGCCGGGTCATCCCCGGCCATTTTAATATATCCGCCCAAGGGAATAGCGCTGAGGATATACTCCGTATCCCGGACCTTTTTCTTTAAAAGCCGCGGGCCAAAACCAAAAGAAAACTTTTCCACCCGCACGCCGTTTTTCCGGGCTAATAAGAAATGCCCCAGCTCATGAATAAGAATCAAAACCCCGAAAACAATTATGGACGCGAATATTGTTAGCATTTTATACTCCTCTTATATCACAGTGTATGACCGTCAATTATACTTTTAGTTTCTTCCCTTGCCCAGCAGTCGGCATCCAGGATTTCCTTGAGTCCGGGAGATTCTTTATTGCGCAATTTAGCCAAGACGTTCTCAATGATCCGGGCGATATCGGTAAGTCTTATTTTTCCATCAAGATAGGCCAAAACACATTCTTCATCACAGGCATTTAATACACAGCCGGCCAAACCTTTTTCTCGCGCCGCAGCCATGGCCAGCCCCAGGCAAGGGAATCTTACTAAATCCGGGGCTTGAAAAGAAAGGTGGTTCAGCCGTAAAAAGTCCAGTCTTTCCACCTCGGCGGGAAATCTTTCCGGATATGTCAAGGCGTATTGAATAGGAACGCGCATATCCGGATGGGCTAAATGCGCCAGAATTGTGCCGTCAATAAATTGGACCAAAGAATGGATTACCGCCTCAGGATGAATCAACACTTCTATCTTTTCAACAGGAAAATCAAAAAGATATCCGGCCTCGATAATCTCCAAGCCTTTATTCATCAATGTAGCCGAATCAATAGTTATTTTTTTCCCCATCTTCCAGTGTGGATGCCGCAAAGCAATATGGGGTGGTACAGATTCTATTTCCGGCAGGGTCTTGTCCTTTAGCGGCCCTCCGGAACCGGTTAAGTATATCTTGTCTAACCTGTCAGGGGTTTCATCCTTCAAACATTGGAATATTGCGTTATGTTCACTGTCAACGGGAATAATTTCCGTGTTATTTTCCCTGGCCTTGCGCATAATAATGTCTCCGGCCATAACCAGGCACTCCTTATTCGCCAGCGCAAGCCGCCTGGACTTCTCCAGAGACTTTAAAGTAGGCGCAAGCGCCCGGCTGCCGGCCACTGCCATTACCGTTATATCCGCCCCGCATTCAGCTGCGGCATCCATTCCCTGCTCGCCGCCAAACAATTTGGTGCCGGTCTTTATTTGCGAAGACAAAGCAGTAACTTTACTCTCATCATTAATGGCGGCTAATTGCGGACAAAAACCATTTATCTGCTCGGCAAATAACTCGGCATTCCCCCCGGCGGTCAAAGCAATCACCTTAAACTTATCCGCGAACCGGGAAACTACCTGAAGGGTATTTCTTCCTACCGTTCCGGTTGAACCAAATATAGCTACAGTTTTCATCCTATTATGTATTACCTTGATACGGCGGGTCAGACCATAAATACTTTTATATAGAAGTAAAATACCGGAGCAGTAAAAAGAAGGCTGTCAATCGTATCGAGTATCCCTCCTAATCCGGGAAGAGTTTTTCCGGAATCTTTAGCGGCGCAATCGCGTTTAATCAAGGATTCAGAAAGGTCTCCAATCTGGGCAAGCGCTCCTAAAACAAGTCCTAAGATTAATAATCTGCTCAAAGAAAACCCCGGTAAAAAAGCAATGGAACCTACCGAAGCCAAAATGCTAAACAAAACCCCTCCCACAGTTCCTTCTATTGTTTTATGGGGGCTTATACGGGGAATCAGTTTATGCCGGCCCATTGCCGAACCAACCACATAAGCGCCTATATCCGTGGATTTGGTTACTAATATCAGGTAACCAACTAATAATCTGCGTAAAAGCTCCGTTTCCCCAGGAAGAGTCCTGATCCTGATAAAAAAACTAAAAAACCAGCTTACATAAAGCAATCCAAATAAAATGGTGGATATACTCAATACGGCCCGATTATCGCGCTTGGTAAACTGAACAATAAAAATAATCAGACAAATAGCCGGGACAAA